>CAZJNP010000191.1:0-5882 GCA_964547355.1 uncultured Calditrichaceae bacterium | reverse complement strand
CCTTTTACCCGGCCTTCCATCCCCAGTCCGGGTATTTCCTGAAATTTTTCCACCTGAAGTTCATTTCCTCCGGTGAGGCTTAAATAGATTAGTCTGCTGAGGGGATGGGTACTCTGATAACTGACCGCTTTAACCATTTGCATTTCATCATCCGAAAGCCTGGCCGCCTGACCGTCCGCTGGGTTAAAAACGGCTTTATGTTTTTCAGAAGCCGTCAGGGTGCCTGTTTTGTCAAAAACAATACTGGTAATTTTTGCCAACCCTTCCACTGCGGCCGTGTTTTTTAAATAGAACTTATTCCGGGCAAAGATGCGTACCGTATTGCCAAGCGTAAACGGTGTGGACAATGCCAATGCGCAGGGACAGGCGATAATCAATACGGAGGTCAACGCATTTAACGCCTGAGATGTATGGCCGTTTAATAACCAATAGACAGCCGCTCCAAAAGCGACAGAAAGCACCGCCACGGTAAAATAACGGCTGATATTATCTGCAGCGGAAGTAATGCGACTGCGATGATTTTTTGTGAATGTTTCGTCATTCCATAACTGGGTCAGGTAACTTTGATTGACCTCCTTCACCACATCCACTTCGATTACACCGCCCACCTGCCGGCCGCCGGCGTAAAGTAAATCTCCAGACGCTTTTTCCACCGGAGACGATTCCCCGGTTACAAAACTGTAATCGATATAGGCCCGTCCGTTAATCAGAACCGCGTCCGCGGGAATCAATTCCTGGCTGCGCACCACGATCCGGTCGCCGGGCTTCAATTTGTCCAGCGGAATGGTCTCTTCCCTGTTGTTGCGCTTACGGGTCACCGACACCGGAAAATACGCTTTGTAATTTCGCTCAAACGATAACGCGTCGTAGGTTTTTTTCTCGAATAATTTCCCCAGCAGCAGAAAAAAAATCAGCCCGCTAAAAGAATCCATGTATCCCACCCCGCTGCCGGAAATGATTTCGTACAGGCTGCGGCTAAATAAGGTGATAATACCCAGAGAAATGGGCACGTCCATATTGACCATCCTTTGCTTCCAGGCGGTCAGCGCAGATTTGAAATAATCCATGCTGCTGTAAAACAATACCGGCAAAGAAAGCAGCACCGTCAGATAGGTAAAAAAAGTACGGAAAGAAGACTCCATGGCGTCGCCGCTGGGCAGATAGTGTGGGATACTCAACAGCATAATATTGCCAAAGCAAAAACCGGCCACGCCTATTTTTAAATACAGATCACGATTGGAAGCCTTATTGATTTTCTCCTGCAAGCTGTTCAGATTTATCCGTGGTTCATAACCCACGGAAACCAAAAGTTCCACCAGTTCGCGTAGCGCCGTAGGCGAATCTTTGAATGTTACCTTTAATTCCTTCTTAAGAAAATCGACCTGGGAGGAAAGAACGATCGGATTCAGTTTGTACAGACTTTCCAGAAGCCACACACAGGAGCTGCAATGCATGGCCGGTATGTAAAAAGTGGCGGTGGCCGTCTTTCCGTCTGAAAAATCCACCAGCTTACGGCGGACATCTTCATCTTCAAGGTATTGATATTTGGCCGCAAAACCGGATTCCTTCGGCGTGACGCCCGGCGTTTTTCCCAGGGTGTAATAATTGCACATATCGTTTTCGTTGAGCAATTCGAAAACCAATTTGCATCCCTGGCAGCAAAATACCTTATCGCCGATATGAATATCTCCATTATGGCATACCTCGCCACAATGGTAACATTCAAGTTTTCTGCCGTCGTCACGGCTGAGGGTTAATGGTTTGATATCTTTCATTCTTCTGTTTTTTACGCCTAATGGGTAAGGCTCCACCTTTTCTTTAATCCTGAGCGGTTTTCCCGCCGATTAATGATTCATGTGCTGGTGCATCTGATGATTCATTTGCCAGGGAGGCTGAATCCACCCCATCGCCACCATGCCCCTGCCTACGGTCATTATAGCCATCACAATGACTAACACCGCAGCCAGCTTATACAGGGTGCGCCTTAGTTTTGCCGAGATCAGATGGGCGGTTAACCCGGTTAGTACCATAGCCGGGAAAGTCCCCAATCCAAAAAACAGCATGGTCATAAACCCGCCCAGCATACTCTCAGTCGCCGCTGCTTTGGCGCCCACGGCGTACACCATACCGCAAGGGATAAAGCCCAGCACCACGCCTAAACCAAACACATTCCGACTGTTAACCTTGTGAAACATTCTGGTTATTAAATTTTTAAATCCCCGCACACCGGGAAAAGTATCCGGTTCCATGGACGGTATCCAACCGGCCAAATCCAGACCCATAAACAGCATGATAATTCCGGCAAAAATTTCAAGTCCGCCCTGCCAGTGCTTGAAAGCCAGAATAAATCCGACCGTACCGCCCAGCATACCGAATATTTCGCCCAAGAACGTGTATGTGAGCACCCGCCCGCTGTTGTATAACAGATGTGGTTGCAACTTTTTCCACCACGAAGCTTTCACGATGGCTTCGTTTTCCTGGATACGCAGGGTGTAAGTCATAACAAATCCGCCGCACATACCGATGCAGTGGCTGAAGCCCCCGAAAAAACCAATCAAAAAAACGGTGAGATAATCTACTGTCATTTACAAAATCCCTAATCTCAGATTGTAATATGAAAGATTGCAGCAATTAACCCCCCGTATCTGTTAAAACATCTTTTGTTGCGGCATTAAAAAATCAACTACTTTTTATTTTCGCGGGCTATTAGCTCCAGCGCACGTTCAACCGGAATCCGATAAATACCCTTCTTCTTGTCCAGCACTTTGTACTGCGTCATCAAAGAATCCTCATGGGCATGCAGGGCCTGCAATTTGGCGTAACCGTCTGTGGTAGCCTGGCTGGTGGTCTGCTCTTCGCTTTGACTGCATCCAGCCGCGGTTAAAGACAGCGCCGCGAACACAATCACCCAAACCGTTCCGCGAAGATTTCGAATTATTTTTATCATCATCATTACCTTCTTTATTTCTTTCTAATTTTCATACTCAATGGACGCCCGAAGCCCGGGATCGCCTGCCGGAACCAGCGGATGCGTGCTGAAAAACTTCCAGAACAGGCCGATGATTATGCCGCCAATACCAAAAAACAACGCCCCATCGATCCAGCTGAGATGAATCCCCTGCGGCGAATGGTTTACCATGACCATCCAGTACACGTCAATCCAGTGCATCAACACCATCCAAACGGCCAGTATTTTCAAAAAGGATAAATTGCGTTTCATGCTGCGCGGCAATAAAAGCACAAAAGGTAAAGCAAAATGACCCAGGACCAGCGTCATGGAAAAAATCTTCCAGGTGCCTTCCCAGCGTTTAATATAGTAGATGGTTTCTTCCGGAATATTGGCATACCACATGAGGAAGTACTGAGAAAAGCCCATATAGCCCCAGAAAATCACAAAACCAAAGATCATAATCGCCAGATCGTGATAGTGCTCGGTGGTAATCACATCGGCCAGCACATTATTTCTGCGCAGATACAAACCGATTAAAACAAAAAAGGACAGAGCCCCGATCAGGCTGCCGGAAAAAATGTACGCGCCGAATATGGTAGAATACCAGTGCGGCTCCAAGGACATGATCCAGTCGATGGAGGCAAAGGTCACGGTCAGGGCGAAAACGACCACGCCGATGGCGCTCACCTTGCGCATATGCCGTATTTGAGTGACCGCGTCCTCAGTTTCCAACTTCAGAGAGGCCTTGTAAAGGCTACGGGCAATTAGATACCAGGCAGCAAAATAAATAAAACTACGGATGGCAAAGAACGGAATATTCAGATACCCCGCTTTGTGCTGTAATATTTTATCGCTCGCGTCGGCGTGCGTCCAGTGGTACAAATCGTGCATGCCGAACAGAATGGGAATAAAGAAGACGGCCATAATCGGCACCATCAGCATCATGGTTTCGGCGATGCGACGCAGTACGATACTCCACACGGCGCCGGTAAGATGAAACACCAGCACAAAAAACATGGCGCCCAAACCGGCCGTGATCCAGAAAAGATAGGAGACCAGATAGGAATAAAAAAACTGTGTGGAATCCATAAAATATCCGGCGCCGCCGGCCAGCAGTGCCACAATACCAACAACGAATGCTTTTTTCATTAAATTACCATCACTGGTCAACCGAAAAGAATTTTGATCAATTTTCATCATGTTTTTTCTCTATTTGATGTCGTTACGTAATTTTTCCGGAATATCATTTAAAGAAGCGTGCTGTGAACGCTGCAACACGCGCACATAGCCCACAATCGCCCAGCGGTCCTGCACCGGGATTTGATGCCGGTAAGAGGGCATGCTGCGGAAACCGTTGGAGATGACGTCAAATATTTGACCATCCGGCATATCGCGCAGACGTTCCTGATGGAACGTGGGCGGCGGCATAAACCCGCGCTGGACCACAATACCCTTTCCGTCGCCTGCCCGGCTGTGGCAGGGCGCGCAGTAGATATTGAAACGCTGCTGCCCTCTTCTGAGCACGGTTTCAGTAAACGGTACCGGGGCATTGGCCACAAACCGTCCTTTGCGGTCTTTTCCGTAATAATAGGCCGTGTTTTCCTTAAGCTCGTTTCTGGCAATGGTTCCGGGTACCGGCATGCGGTTCACCGATCCGTCGGCAAAAAAATTGCTCTCTTCCTGCGGTTTGTATTTTGGCTGCAGATCCATATTGGGATTCAAATGGATGGGAGGCTTTTCCGACGGTGTCCCCCGCTTACAGGACAGCATCCCTGCAACCAGGAATAACAAAACGATGCCTGATAAAAATCTAATCATTCGATCATCTTTCATTTTTAATTACGCTTTGTCTTCTTGATCTATTAATAATTCGATATTGCTTCCGCCGATGGATTTCAGAAAATCCATCGTTTTCTTTTCATCAAACTGAGCGTCAGATGCTTCCACACTGACAAAAAACCCGTCGTCCGTCACCCGGGCAAAATTATCCGAATGAAACACCGGATGGTGGAATCGGGGCAGTTTGTTAATGGCCAGCATTCCGAGAAAGGTAATCAGAGCCGAGGTCAGCACCATCACAGCAAAAGCCGCCACCCCGTATGCCTGATAACTAAAGAAAGGTTTCCCGGAGATGACAATCGGATAGGCGATGGTACTGGTCCACCCTTCAAAGAGGAACATACTGATCAGCGCCACAAAACCGATCGGCCCCACGATCCAGGCCAAAATGGAACGCTTTTCCCCCATGGCTTTGTCCATGCCATGAATGGGAAACGGCGAATGGCAATCAAAATGCCGGTATCCCGCGTCGCGCAGGCGTTCGGCCGCAGCCAGCAATTCGGCCGGATTACTAAATTCGGCAAGAAGACCTTCCACTTTTCCTTTACTCATGGTCTCCTCCTTCCTTGTTTTTATGCCCGTAGTAATGGGGATCTGCCTGAGGTAAAATACCCTTTACTTCCGCCATGGCGATCATTGGCAGATAGCGGATAAACAAAAGAAACAGGGTAAAAAACAAACCGAACGAACCCACCAGCAGGCTCACGTCCCAGATGGTCGGAGAAAAATAATCCCAGTTGGCCGGAATAAAATCGTTGGCCAGGGAAGATACAATGATCACAAAACGCTCGAACCACATGCCGATATTAACAAAGATGGAGATCACGAACATGGCCGGAATACTGGTGCGGATTTTCTTAAACCATAACAACTGCGGGATAAACACATTACAGGAAACCATAATCCAGTAAGCCCAGGCATAAGGGCCAAAAGCCCGATTGATAAAAGTAAACGTTTCATATTCGTTGCCGCTGTACCAGGCAATAAAGAATTCCAGGGCATAAGAATATCCTACCATCGAGCCGGTAAGGATAATGATCTTATTCATCTTTTCCAGATGATTGATGGTAATAATATCTTCCAGCCCATATAC
>CAZJNP010000190.1:0-5910 GCA_964547355.1 uncultured Calditrichaceae bacterium | reverse complement strand
TTCTTTGAAGTCCGAAGCCACATAATGCGCTTCTTTCAATTGTTCTGCCGGAAGGGTGGTGGTAATTCCGATGACCGTCATACCGGCTTCACGGGCGCCCTTTATTCCCAGCGGAGCATTTTCCACAACGATGCAATGATCTGCAGGGAGTTTCAGCAGCTCGGCGCCCTTTAGAAATGGATTGGGATGCGGTTTTCCTCTTGCCACATCGTCCACGGTTACAATGGCCGAAAAGGTATGGTCAAAATATTGTATCACGATCTTGTTTACCCGTTCGCGCGTACCCCCGGTAACGATACCCAACGGAACCTGTTTATTGCGTAAATGGTCAAGCAGATCATTAAAATAGTCGTAAAACTCAATCGTCATAAACTGGTTGTAGTAATTGACCTTTCGGTTTCGCACGGCTTCGATTTCCCGGTCGCTGAGGCCGTGCTTTTTACCGATTAATTGAGAGATGGTGTAGATGCCCTGACCTTCGAGGATGAAAAATTCTTCGGGAGTGATATGGACGCCTTTTTCCGCAAACGCTTTTTGCCATGCCGCGAAATGCTGTTCCATACTTTTTACCACCACGCCGTCGAAGTCGAATAAAATTCCTTTTTTAGCCACCGGGTTTCTCCTGTTCTTGCTTTCGGACGGGACTTCTTCTTTTTTTACGGTAGCGTTCAAATAAAGTCGCATCCAGCTTGGCCATATTGTTTTCCTGTTCCAGTAAAATGCCCGTATTTGTTTTGTCATAATTGCGGATATATTCCGCAATAAACAAGGAACGCACGAAATGGCGATAGCGTTCATAGGCGTAATATTTAACCTGCAAGATTCTTTCGCTGGTTTCCTTTTGTTGCATTAGACGAAAAAATGGCAGGTCTTCATTTATGATCAGATAATTGCGATACCAGGATTCAAATGTCAGTAACCAGAGCGCTTCCCTGGGGGTGCCTGTAGTGGTATGCAGCCGGCCGAGCAGTAATTTAAACTGGGAAAGATAAAGGTCTTGTTCTTGCAGCTCGTCCGCAGCCAGGAACAGATTCTGGGTGAGAATGGCGATGGCTTGCTTGGAATCTTTGATGGCCATGTAGGCATGTCCCAGAAACACCCGTGCCATCAACGCTTCCGGATCATCCGCAACCACTTGTTCAAGTTTTTCAATGGCAGAGTCGTAGGATCCGCTCAGGAATTCAAAAATACCGGCCTCGAGAGACACTTCATTCTGTGCGGCGTACTGGAATTGTTCGCGATAAATTTTAACCAGAAGGCGTTTATACAAATCAAAAGTAAAGCTACTAATTTGTTTTTCATACCGTTTTTTCCGCAACTCGACGAACCGTTCAAAAAGCCGGGAAAGGCTGGGAATGGCCGAAAATTTTTCCTCGTCCCATAAACGGACAATTTCAGTAATGAATTTTTCGTATTCCACTTTTGCGGTAATGGCATAGTATTTTTGCCACAGTTCAACCGCTTCCTGAAATTTGAAATTTAGAAATTTTTCTTCCGCCTCATCCAGCAAATAATTGAAATGATCCCACAAAGTCGCCGACATTTGGAATTCCCCGCTTAATTGCAATGAAAATTAAGGCTTAGCAAAAGATGAAACAAATAATTTTGATCCGAGTGTGATATCAAATCAAAATAAATAGCCGGGTTAATTTTTGTTAAGCGGGTTTACGAGTGCGAATGTCAGGAATGCCCCAACTTCTTTGCGGTTGGGAAAAGAACCAATCGGAGAACGCCAACCCGTAAAAAAATGTACACCGATCTGAGAATAAGTCATTCATTCGACCAATGCGTGTTATTTGGTTTCTTGAAAAATGACGATCTGGTTTCTGCCATTTTCTTTAGCCTTGTATAGGGCACGGTCGGTTTGATCAATTAAATCTTCGGGAGAATGTGCTTTTATTGATGTGGAAATCCCTGCACTAAACGTAAAGTTGATCTCATGTTCCTGATAATAGACGGTTTTTCCCCGCACCAGATTTAGTAATCGTTCGGTATAATTGCACATTTCCTGCTCATTGGTGGAAACGGATAAGATGACAAACTCTTCGCCGCCGTAACGAAAAGCATAATCGATACCCAGTCGCTGATTTTTAATCAGGATATCTGCAAAAAACTGAAGAACGCGATCCCCGGCCTGGTGTCCGTAGGTATCGTTTATTCGTTTGAAATGATCGATATCCAACATGGTTAATGAAAAATACAATTCTTTGTTTTTATAGCTGTTCCAAAAACGGTGCAGCATATTGTTAAATGACCTGCGATTGAGTAAATGAGTCAGAGCGTCGGTATTGGCCTGTAAACGAATGGATTCATTTTCTTCTAACAGATTTTGCGTAATATTGCTCAAGGCGTCAAACTTCATAAGAGGTCGGGTAATATTCTGATAACGCTGCCAGGCCTTTTTAAGATAAAGGCTTAATTTTAAAGGTTCAGCCGGCAATCCGATGAAATAATTAATATGCGCCTTGTTGATTGCTTGTTCGAATAATTCACTTTTGTGAGAATCGGAAATCATGATGCGTTGAATCCAGTTGTTGGCGTGCATCACGGAACGTAACGCTTCAATGGCTCTATGATCGGATTCATCGGTAATGGCTAATACAACTGTAGCTTGTTCCAAAGCTTTTGTTTTGTTTATTTCGGAAAGTACTGTGAATTCGATGTATTTAACCGACCAGGAAGTCAAAATGGATTTTAATTCCTCCTGATAGGGATGTTCGGAACGATAAAGCAAGACCTGCTCTGGAAGACGTGACATATTCGATTAAACTCCGTTTGATTTTATTACATAGTCGAACAACTGTGGAAAAACTTTTGTTTTTTTTACGGGTGGGGGAAATTAATGGTTATAAGGTATAAGGATTACTTGTTACCTTTTTATCCCATAAACCCTAATTCCCTTTATACCCAGTACCCACATTCCTCTTTAACGCATTCTTTGTCCTGGATATTCTTGCATCAAAAAGTGGTGCTGTTTAATTTGAGCTTCAGATTGGAAATTTAATTAACACAGGTGTTAATAATGAATGAAATTATTGACTTAAGAAGCGATACGATTACCCGGCCATCACCTGAAATGCGCAGGGTAATGGCCGAAGCGGAAGTAGGGGACGACGTATTTAGCGAAGATCCTACGATCAATGTGTTACAGGAGCGCATGGCGGAGCTAACCGGCAAGGAAGCAGCCCTGTTTGTTACCAGCGGAACGCAGGCGAACCAGATTGCGCTCAATGCGCACACCCGGCCGGGAGACGAAGTGATTTGCGAGCAGCGCTGCCATATTTTTAATTACGAGGCCGGAGCGCCCGCGGCTTTATCTGGGGTGCAACTTCATCCCATTTTTGGTAAATACGGCGTACTGAATGAAGAGGACGTTGAAAACGCCATCCGTCCTCCGGATGATCATTTTGCCCAGACCCGATTGATTACGCTGGAAAATACCCATAATCGCTGGGGCGGCACCATTTACCCTCTGGATGAAATCAAAAAAATGCGCAAATTAGCCGACCGCCACCACCTGCGCTTGCATCTGGACGGCGCGCGATTGTGGAATGCTACGGTGGAAACCGGAATTTCAATAAAAGAATATGCTTCATATTTTGATTCGGTTTCTCTGTGTTTTTCCAAAGGGCTGGGCGCGCCGGTGGGTTCTGTACTGGCGGGCAGCAGGGATTTTATTAGACGCGCACATTATTACCGTAAAATGTACGGCGGTGGGATGCGGCAGGCCGGAATTTTAGCAGCAGGTGCGCTGTATGCAGTAGAACATAATTTTGTTCGGTTGAAAGAAGATCACCGCCGGGCGCGCAAACTTGCAGAAGCTATAAACGAAATCCCCGGTTTTGTTATTGATCTGACCACGGTTCAGACGAATATCGTGATTATGGACACCAGCCTTTCCGGGAAGAAAGCGCCGGAAATTGTCATGGAACTTCAGGAAGAAGGTATCCGAATGATTGCGTTTTCGCCCACACGCATTCGGGCGGTGACTCATCTGCACATCACCGACGACGACATTGAACGAACCGTCGCCATCATGAAAAAGAAATACGGGAACTAAAGCAGCACGGTTGCACACAAATAGTGATGCGATAAACGGCGGAGAAACGATCGGAACAGTCCTTGGGAAAATTGGTAACGGTTAAGGCTTTTTAGACAGGATTTTCGGGAAGACTGGATTGTTTGTGGTTTTTTCGGTATAGTAAAAATAATAAATCGCATATTCTAAAAGAGATATGCTCATATTGAAAGATGCAGTAGGAACCGAGCTGTAGAAATTGTAGTTTTGGTCGAAAGAAAACATTTATGAGAATCATAATCCTTGGCGCCGGGGATGTGGGGTTTACCCTGGCCAAAATGCTGTCCTATGAACGTCACGACATTGTGTTAATCGAGAGCCAGCAGGCTAGGTACGCACGCGCAGCCGATGGCCTGGACGCTCAGGTGTATCTGGGCAGTGGGACCAGTTTCACATTGCTAAAACGCGCCGGGATCGATAAAACAGACATGCTGGTGGCGGTGACGGATAAAGACGAAGTGAACCTGCTGGCCGCTATGATGGCAAAAGAATATGGTGTGGCCAAAACCGTAGCCCGGGTACGCAATCCGGAGTTCATGCGCAGCGATTCTCCTTTGAATGCGGAAAAATTAAACATCGATATGCTGATCCATCCGGAATCCGAAGCGGCCAAGGGCGCTGTCAGCTTGTTAAGGCAAAGTGCGGCAACGGATATCCTGGAATTCGCCACAGGGAACATTGTGTTGATCGGCATTCAACTGGACGCCAATGCTCCTATTTTACGACAACCTCTGTATGAGTTGGCCAAAAAATACGATACTTTGCCCTTTCGGACCATTGCCATACAACGCAGGGATATTACCCGGATTCCGAAAGGCGACGATATTTTTATGCCTAATGACCGCATTTTTGTGGCCGTGCCCAGAGACAAAATCAACGATTTGATTCGCATCACCGGTAAGGAAAATGTACACATCGAAAATGTGATGATCTTAGGCGGCGGCCAAACAGGATTCCTGATCGCCCGCGAGTTGGAAAAGCATTATAATGTAAAAATTATCGAATCCAGCGTGGATAAATCGGAAGACCTGGCCGAACGGTTGAGAAAATCATTGGTCATTCGCGGGGATGGCCGCGATCTCAATCTGCTCGCCTTGGAGGGCATCATTGATATGGACGCCTTTATTGCCGTCACCGGAGACGACGAGACCAACATTATCTCCTGTTTGATGGCCAAGCATTTGCGCGTACCAAAAATAATTTCCCTGATAAATAAGACCGATTATACGCCGATCATTCCGACCATCGGCATCGATGCTTTTATTTCCAAACAGCAGCTGACGGTAAACGGGATTATGAAGTTTATCCGGCGTGGAGCGGTGGTCAGTGTGGCGTCTATTCCTGGTGTGAATGCGGAAGCGATTGAGATGATTCCTAAGAAGCATTCGAAAATTACCCAAAAGCCTTTGGCCAAGATGAAATTCCCCAAAGACGCTATTTTAGGCGCGGTGATGCGCGGGGACAAGGTGTTTATCCCGGTGGGGGATACTCAAATTCAGGCCGGGGACAAGGTGGTGCTATTTGCCTTGCCTTCCGCCATTCATGAAGTAGAAAAACTGTTTAATTGATACAATTAGCATATTTTAAGTCCACTGTAAAAGCACGAGTCCACAAATTTCTTAACCTGACAGGCAGACAATAAAACACATCTTCCCTCTAAATCTGCTTAGGATTTTAACTACATAAACCAACATAGGTTTTTATCTTTTTTCTAATTTTTACAGCCTTTCTCTTTTTTATCTTAAAATTCAACCATGTCGGAATCAAAAACCACAATATAAAGAATGTAATATCCCCAGCGAATTTTCTTACTTTATTGTACTAAATACGCC
>CAZJNP010000189.1:0-5944 GCA_964547355.1 uncultured Calditrichaceae bacterium | reverse complement strand
AAGTGGCCCTTATATTATGGCCTTTGTAAAAGACATCACCAAACAAAAGCAGGCTGAAGAAAAGCTTCGTCGATCAGAACTTAAATACCGCAAGCTTTTCGAAGAAGATTTAACCGGCGATTTTATTAGCGATGCGCATGGACGTATTCAGCTTTACAACAAAACATTCAAGAAAATTTTCAAAATTTCAGAAGTCGAATACACTGAAGGACTTGAAATCTCACGTTTTTTTAAAAATCCTTCCGAATGGAAAGATCTTTTCAATCGTTTAAAAACAAATCATGTGCTTAAACAGTACGAAACGGAAATGGTAACCTGTCAGTTGGATACGATTCATGTGGTACAAAATCTGGTGGGTGAGTTTAACGAACAGGGAGAAATGACGAACATCCGTGGCTATCTCATGGATGTTACAGAATCCAAAATTCTGGAACAAAAGCTTATGATGGCGCAAAAAATGGAAGCCATCGGGAAACTGGCCTCTGGTGTGGCGCATGATTTCAATAATCTTCTTACTGTGATCAACGGATATTCAGAAATACTATTGCTGAAAGAAGGAAAAGACTCGCCCCTGGGAAAAGATATCGAACAAATCTTAAAAGCAGGAAAGCGGGCAGCCGGGCTGACCACTCAATTGCTTGCTTTTAGCCGTAAACAAATCATCCAGCCCCGAACGCTTAATCTTAACAAGGTCATACGTGGCATCGAGAAAATGCTGCGCCGATTGATTAAAGAGGATTCCACTATCGTCGTGAAGCTGGAAAGGAAATTGAAATCGATTAAAGCCGATTACAATCAGCTGGAACAAATCTTAATGAATCTGATTGTTAATGCCCGCGACGCAATGCCGAAAGGAGGACAAATCACGATTGAAACCTTTCACTACAATTTCAGGCATCCTGTTTTTTACCGCGATCATAATATGATGCCGCAGGGGAATTATGTAGGTTTGGCTGTTAGTGATACCGGTTTTGGCATGGACGCCGAAACAAAGAAAAAAATTTTCGAACCCTTTTTCTCCACCAAAAAACAGGGTGGAGGAACAGGGTTGGGTTTGTCCACTGTTTACGGTATCGTAAAACAACATAATGGGTACATTTATGTTTATAGCGAACCGGGAATTGGCACAACATTCAGAATCTATTTTCCAGCCTTAGAGAAAACCGAAGTAGATTTTCAGCTGGAAAAGAAAACAAGCGCGCTGCTGCAAGGAAATGAAACAATCCTGATCGTAGAAGACGACCGGGATGTCATTGAAATTACCAAAACATTTATCGGAAATTCCGGCTATAAAGTACTCACAGCTACCAATGCAGTGGATGCGATTAATGTATGTAAAAATTACAAAGACAAAATTGATCTCATTATCAGTGATGTGATCATGCCGGGGATGAACAGCAATCAATTTATTGATCAACTAGTCAAAATCACGCCGAAAAGCAAACTACTGTTTGTTTCTGGTTATACCGACGAAGCGATCGCCAGTCATGGTGTGCTCTCTACTGACGTGGCCTTTCTACCAAAACCTTTTTCTCTGGAAGGCATCAACCAAAAAATTCGTGAAGTCCTCAATTCCGATACCTATACCGTAGACGGTTTTAAATCTAAAATATAAAACCCGCCGTTTAAAGTTCCTGTTTCCGTTTGGTCTCCGCGAAAAATTAACTGTTACCGTATTATGTACGGATTATTTTGTTTTCATCGTGTACACGCCATCCCAATCGTCGCCCGGAGGGTTTTGTTTGAATTGTTCACAACGGGCAATATATCGGCTCGATGGCCCATCGTCCGGTTTAATGGCCAGGGCCTGTTGAAAATACTTGATGGCCCAGTCCCAATTTTGTTGCAGGTAGTAATTAAATCCTTTGTCAAAAAGCTCCACTACGCGCCGCATTTCGTCGGAAATACCTTTTTCGGCTGTTCCGAGCAGTTCATACACTTTTACCGGTTCGTTTTTCCCTTTCACGCGTAGTAAATCCAACGCCCGGACAATGATGGTGTCTCCGGCGTATTTATAAGTTTCTTCGCCGATCATAATCAACGTGCCATATTCCTTGTTGGCCGGTTCCAGACGCGCGCCCAGGTTCACTGCATCTCCCATTACGGTATAATCAAAGCGTGTTTCCGATCCCATATTTCCTACCACCATCGGACCAGTATTAATACCGATCCTGGCGCGCAGCTCCGGTTTACCTGCTTTACGCCACATCTCGCGCATGGCTACCAGGCGCTCCTGCATATCCAACGCCGTAGCGCAGGCGTTGAAGGCGTGGTTCCCTCGATCGATCGGGGCTCCGAACACGGCCATGATGGCGTCTCCTTCGTACTTATCCAGCATACCGTCGTACTTGAATACGATATTGGTCATTTCCGTTAAATATTCGTTTAACAGATGCACCAATTCTTCCGGATCCAGATTTTCAGAGATGGTGGTAAATCCCGCCACATCGCTGAACATCACAGTGCATACTTTTTTCTCCCCGCCCAGCTTGATTTTATCCGGATTGGCCAGTAATTCGTCTACTACGGCTTTGGTTACAAAATGGGAGAACGTGCTGCGAATAAAGCGTTTATTTCTTTCTTCCGTCATGTAGCGGTACATGTACACAAAGGTAAATGTAAATAACAGTGTCAGAATGGGCGTGATCATTTCGATCCAAAGATTCTGAGAAAGAAATATCATAGCCGCTGCAACGATGTAGCCCAGGCCCGCCAGAACAATCAAAATAATGCTTAATACCGGACCGGTGTAACTGATCAAAATACCAATGACCGCCCCTAACGCTATCATAATTAAGAAGCTTTTCCAGGGTGCGATACGGTGAATAAAGTTTTGTTGGAATAATGTGTACATAATATTGGCATGTATTTCCACTCCAGGGAAGGCCTGCATAAAGGGTACATTGCGCAAATCAAATAAACCAGCCAAAGAAGTACCCAACAGGACAATCTTGTTCTCGAAAATTTCAGGAGGCAGATTTCTTTCCTTTGCATTCAGCACATCGTAAAAGCTGATGTAGCGAAAAGATTTATATGGCCCGACATAATTGATCAACATATTGCCATGCTCGTCCACAGGAATATCGGTTAATCGTTCGCCCTGTCCGAACAGCGAAATCACATGACGCTGATTGTCAATACTCAGAGAATCGGTGCCGATCAAGTCCATAAATATTTTGAAAGCCAGCGCCGGATAGAGATGATTATTAAAATTTGTGAACAGATGAATACTGCGCACCACGCCATCCACATCGGCATTAAAATTGACATGGCCGCAACCACGGGCAGCGTTTAGCAATTCGAAAAAACCGCTTTCCAGACGCTCCTCTTTCCTGAATTTTTGGATTTCCGGTAAAGGCAACTGGTAATAAAATTTTTCGGCGTCAAACCCGGCCGGTTCCTCGGTCATCACCGGACGCCAGTTGTCCGAGTCGGCCTGGGCAAAGTACAACGCGGTATAAACATTTCCGGACTGCTTTACGGTTTGTACAAATTCCACATCCTGCTCCGGATGCCAGGTGTCTGGATCGTACAGAATATCAAGCCCCACGGCAAGGGCGCCGGCGTCGTGTAAAAACTTTACCAGCCGGGAATGGTATTCCCGCGGCCACTGGGAATATTTGCCCAACTTCTGATTACTGCGTTCGTCAATATCCACAATGATGATATCGTCGATAGTGGGCATATCCGGCGAAAATTTCTTGGTCATGCGCCAGTCGTAGGTTTTGGCTTCATACGTGTAAAAAAGATTGGGAGCAAAATACTTTGCCAATAACCAGACCACTACGGCGGCGACTATGCCCAGCAATGCCCCGCTCATTATCTTTGCGCCGTGCTTTTTAAGCATAAAAACCTCCGGAGATTGATTTCGTTGTTTTCACATTCGGAACGAGTATTAAACGACTTTAATTTACGCTCACATTTCCCTCAGCACCCGATGCAATAGTTTTACGCCTTCCGGTAAAAACGCTGTACTTCACCGATCAGAGTGTCGATTTCTTCCATGGTGTTGTAAAAGTGAGGCGCTACGCGCAGCATCCCGTTACGCAGGGAACAAACAATCTGCTTTTTCATCAGATGCTCAAAAAGCGCTTCGGTCTTCTGCCCGGAAAAAGTGAAAATACCCGACCAACGGCGTTTATCTTTAGCGCCTTTAAATGTCATTCCCAGCGCTTCCAGTCCTTGCACTAACCTTTCCCCCAGGGATAAAAGATGTTGTTCAATCGTTTCTGTACCGGCCTCGGCCAGTAAACCGGCAGAAGCTGCAAGGGCCACAATCCCCACAAAATTAGCCGTGGCATATTCAAACCGCCGGGCATCCGGCAGCAGGTCTAACCTGTAATCAAAAAAATCCCAGGCATTTTCCACGGCCAGCCAGCCGGTAAAGGCCGGGCGTATTTTTTCGAACAAGTGCGGCGCGATGTACATAAAACCGGCCCCCATCATGCCCATCAACCATTTATGGCCGCCGTTGGATAAAAAGTCGATTTGGAATTTCTGCACATCTATGGGAATCGCGCCCACGCCCTGTATACCGTCCACGGAAAAAATGATGTCATGCTCTTTGCAAATTTTTCCGATGGTCTCCAGATCGCTGCGAAAGCCGTTGGCAAACTGGACAAAACTTATGGATACCAGCCGGGTTTTGTCTGTGATTGCGGCCGCAATATCCTCCGGAAGAATCTGGCCGTCACGGTTTGGAACGAAAATCATTTTTACGCCCATCCGTTCAAGATTAATAAACGGATAAATATTGCTGGGAAATTCAAAATCGTTCAGGATCACCTCGTCGCCGGCCTGCCAGCTCAGCCCGTTTACCAGATGATTAAATCCCTCGGTGGTATTTTGAATGAAAGCGATGTATTTGGGATCGGCATGAATTAAACCGGCAATGGTTTGGCGGGCGCGGAACCTGACTTCATCGGCCGCCTTAAAACTGTCGATGACACCAAAGCTCCGTTCGTTCAAATAAGCGTCCACTTCATCCGTAACCCGGGTGGACAAAGGCGAGATTGCCGCGTGATTAAGATAGATTTTCTGCGCCGTTACCGGAAACAGAGCGCGGTATTTGCGAAAAGACATAGACCAACCACTCCATAGGTTTAATTATTTGTTAATCGGAATAAGAACCGGAGCCTTCCACAGGCTGTTTGAACGGTTTAAACGAATGAGTCGTTGGAATTAATTTAAAGAAAAGTCCTGAAGAGTACTAAAGAAAAAAGAATTAAATGCGCAAATGTTATTGATTTATTGATACCCAATATATACCAAATATCAGATTATTTTAGCGCCTGGTAAGATAAACAGTCTTCAGTGAACGTTAGCCTCTCTATTCATAAATAAATATAGGATCATAATAATCTCGTTCAAGTGGTAAAAACCATAGGCAACGTCAATAGCTTTTATGGTGAAGGAGAAAAGATTTATACCAATAAAGGAGGATCAAGTATTGTGAATTTATTAGATTAAAGGAACAGGGCAATAATTTTAAACGGTCTTTACATTATGTTGCCTAACTGACATAATTGCTCTGTTCCTTAAAACCTCCCTAACAGGAGCGATTATTTTACCAGGGTAAACTTTCCGGTTTTAGCTGCCCGTTTATTCCCATGAAAGCTCAAGCGATATAAATACACACCACTGGAAAGTCCCTCCGCATTAAAGGTTAAGCGGTACGCGCCTGGCGCAGCGATATGTAATTCCCGCTCGGCCACTTGCTGTCCTAAAAGGTTAAACACACGCAGACTCACATTGCCGGCAGTCGGTGTCTCAAATCGGATGACGGTGGTGGCATTAAACGGATTGGGATCATTGCCCGTCAGCCGGAAGTGTGCCGGCCCATTTTGTTCCTGTAGTGGTTTAATTTCGGTTACTGGCAGATCACATTTAGACGGCAGACGGGTTGTCTGCTTGTCTGGTGGGCTCGGAGATGTTTATAAGGGAC
>CAZJNP010000188.1:0-5952 GCA_964547355.1 uncultured Calditrichaceae bacterium | reverse complement strand
GATCCTTCTGTTTACGTGTGCTAAAAATATGTTTGCCTGAATAGCCTCAAATTTAGTTTTTTTTGTTTTCCGTTCAACTATTTTTAGTGGTTAAAAAACTGAAGGCCCCCCAAATTTAAAACTAAGCATCAAAAGGGGCTGTTGCGGAATGAGCAATACTACCACTTTCCTAATAACCTACAACCTAATAACTTAACAACCGAGCCAAAGCTCCACCCGGATATCATTTTTCATTTTAATGAATGGGCTGTAAATTATGGTTGTACCCATTATGAAAATAATAGGCACGGAAATTGCATTAACAGAAGTAAATAAATATGCGTTTAGGGTCGAAGCTTATGTGCAATGAAAAAATCCCCGCGAGGTAAAAATTGAATTTACGCAGCCGTTTAAATGTGTTAAAAAGCCTGACTCCGTGGAGTTTGATTCTGATTCTGCTGGTGGCAGTGGTGATATTTTCGCCGGCCGTCAGCGAATACATCTCCGTGAAAAGGGATTTCCTGAGGTTGTGGCACGATCAGGCGGCCTTGCTTTCCGAAACCATTATCCGGACGGCCGATAAAATCGCGCTGTTTGATGAAGAAGCGCGACAGCGAGAACAGGAAAGGCTGGAAACCATGGCGGTTTACGTGCGGCATCTGGACAGTCTGAACGCCAAGGATCGTAAGCGAGTTTTCAGCTACGTGCACTCTCAGGGCAAAGTGATGCTTTTATATCTGGATGAGGACGGGAATATCGCCAATACCCACCACAGAACGATTAAAAACAGGCAGCGTTTTCTGCAGACGGCGATCAAAGAACTGCTTGATTTTGGCTGGGAGCGTTTGCGGAAGGATGGCGTGTTACTTTCTCCCATCGAAAAGCCCGGTCCGTTGATTGCCATTACCCGGCGGGCGCAGGAACCTGGTTTTATCGCGCTGATATCCCGACCGTTTGTGGAAAATATGCCCCATATCCGTCAACGCCTGATGGCCTGGTTGGATCACCTCTCCAATCAGCCGGGGATTCTGTACCTCGCTCTGTGGCAGGGAGACAAACGGATTGCCGTCAGCGGAATAAAGGCGGAAGAACCTCTTACACCGCCGTCTCCGGGTCCGCCGCGCGGTATGATGCTGCGTCTTCAGGATCGCAATGTGTACGAATTTCAGCGCCGGGAGCCCAACGGCCTGGGCGTGCAGATCGGCTTTTCTGTGGCTGCCCTGGAGAATTTGCAGAATCACCTCATCCAGCGCTTAGTCATTAATTCCGTTTTGCTGCTTCTGCTGGGCGGCGTATTATCCGTTTATATTCTCAAACGCCAGAACTATGCGCTGCTATCCCGGCAATACGAACAACTGCAAACGTCAACTTCTGCTATTCTTGAAAATATGGAAGAGGGAATCATGGTGCTGGACGGACAAACGACCATCGCCGTGTTCAACAAAGCCGCCGCCCGGTTATTGAATCTAAAAACCAATGAATTAACCGGGAAAAATTTTACGGAAGTGGATTGGCCTCTGCCGGCCGAGCTGCAATTAAAAATATTATCCTCAGAAATTGTTAAAAATTACACTCTGCAAAACGAAACAGGACGTTATTTGCTGTTCAATAGTCAGCGTATCTGGTACAACGAGGACGCGTCCGAACTGGAGGAAGCGCCTTTGTATCTGGTGTTGATTCAGGACTACACCACCCAGAAGGAATTGAGTGATTACCGGGTGCGCCGCAGTAAACTGCAGGCCATGGGAGCGCTGGCCTCGCGGGTGGCCCACGAAATCCGCAATCCGTTAAACAGCATCGGGGTGCTGGCGCAACGCTTGGAAAGGGAATTCATTCCCGCGCGCGAGCAGGAAGAGTTTAAACAAATGACCGGCGCCATCCGGCAGGAAAGCGCGCGCATTAACCGCATCATCGAGACTTTTCTGGAATACGCCCGCCAGCCCCAGATGCAGACCCGGCCGATAGAATTGAAATCAATCATCGAAGAAGCGGCGCCCGTCCTGAACGCCCTGGGGGATGTTCGTTTAAGCTACGAATTACAAAATGGTTGCCGGGTGCAGGCTGATGCCGACCAGCTGCGGCAGGCCCTGTTGAACATCGTCCGCAATGCCGTGGAAGCAACTCCGGCCGGAGGCGATGTGAAGATCAGCGCTATCTGCAGGGACGGTTGGGCCCGTATTGCTGTGACCGATCAGGGACCGGGCATACCGGACGACATTAAAGATAAAATTTTTGATCTTTACTTTACTACCAAAGAAAAGGGCAACGGCCTGGGGTTAAGCATCGTGGAAAAAATTATTTCCGCTCATGGCGGTAAAGTATGGTGCGAGAATGTAAAAGGGGCATCCGGTGGTATCACGGGTGCTTGTTTTATTGTGGAATTGCCGTTGGAAGGAAGGGAAATAAGAAGTAATAAGTAACAAGTATTAAGGAAATGGGGGAAGGCAGATTGCTACCACTTTATCCCTTTATAAAACTTAATACTTATTCCTTACCTTCCTTCCCATAGAAAGGATGAGCCATGCAGGACTATACCATTTTAGTGGTGGATGACGAAAAAATTCAAAGGGAATCCCTGGTCGGGTTTCTGAAAAAGAAAAATTATCATGTGCTGGCCGCTGAAAGCGGGGAAAAAGCCCTGGAACACATCGGCCGCCGTGCGGTGGATATTGTTTTTAGCGACGTGAAGATGAGCGGCATGAGCGGCTACGATCTGCTGCGGGAGATCAAAGCCCGGAATCCGGACATCACAGTAGTGATGATGACCGCTTTCGGCGAAATCGGCGATGCGGTGCAGGCCATGAAGGACGGCGCCTTTGACTACCTCACCAAGCCGATCGATCTGGATGAACTGGAACTGATCATCGAACGGGCCGTGCGCATGAAACATCTGATCAGCGAAAACCGGCAATTAAGAGCCTCTTTGAAAGAACGGCATCGGTTCAGCAACATCATCACTGCCAGCGCGTTGATGGAAGAGACGCTCAGTATGGCTGCGCGTGCTGCTCAAAGCAAGGCTGCGGTATTAATTGAAGGCGAAAGCGGCACGGGCAAGGAATTGATCGCCCGGGCCATTCATTTTGCCGGTCCGCGCGGTGATCAACCGTTGATTACAGTCAATTGCGCCGCCATACCGGAGAACCTTCTGGAAAGCGAATTATTCGGACATGAAAAGGGCGCATTTACCGGTGCACTGGCGCGAAAAGATGGATTGGTGGAAAAAGCAGACAAGGGCACATTATTTCTCGATGAAGTAGGCGATATCCCGTTGACGGTTCAGGTAAAGTTGCTGCGTTTCCTGCAATTCGGCGAATTTCAACGGGTGGGCAGTACAGAGACCCGCAAGGTGGACGTGCGTCTGATTGCCGCCACGAACCAAAATCTGCAGGAATTGGTGGCCTCAAAAAAATTCCGCGAAGATTTTTACTACCGCTTAAACGTGGTGAATATTCACGTACCTCCTCTACGAAAAAGAAGAGAAGACATTCCGGTTCTGGTTGATTTTTTTATCAAGAAATTCAGCGAGCAGAACAACAAGAAAATCAATTCTATCTCAAAGGAAGCCATGGATATGCTGATGAAGTACGATTATCCCGGCAATGTCCGCGAGCTGGAGAATATCATCGAGCGGGCCGTGGTGCTTAGCCGGCATGAGATCATTACAAGAGAGGATTTACCGCTCACTCTGAGTTCCGGTTTGCACGCAGCCGAATCCGCACCTCTGGATTATTATCGGGGCGGCTTAAAAGAAAAAATCGAAGCCTTTGAAAAGGATTTGATTCTGGAAGCGTTGCAAAAATACGATTACAACCAGACGCAAGCGGCAAAGGCGCTTGGTTTGAATGAACGGAATTTGCGCTATAAGATCCAAAAGTATGGTCTGCGTTAATGGTAGTTTCAGGAAAAAAATGTCGCGCCAATTCGACAATTTTGTCGGATTATCCCGTTGAGTTTCAGCTAAAAGGCAGATTTCCGTTGAATATTTCTGGCACGACTTTTGAACTGTTATTAGCAGAAACGGAAATCAACCAAACAGAAGGAGGTATAAAATGAAGAACAAATTATTCGCGCTTTTATTAACCGGCCTGCTATTGGCAGGAACTGTAATGGCGCAACCACCAATGCCAGGTAAAGACGTTCCGCCTTTTCAATCCCTGTGTTTTAACCAGTTACAACTGACAGACGAGCAGCAGTCCCAAATGGATCAATTACGTTTGGCGTTTGAGAAAGAAATGCTGCCCTTACGCGATCAGATGAAAAGCCTTCAGACCCAGTACCGTCTGAAAGTGATCGACGAAAAAGCGGGTATGGCTGAACTCAAGAAGCTGCAGGGAAAGATCAGCGCTTTGCGCGAGCAAATGGCCTTGAAGCGAGCGGAACATGTACGTAAGGTACGGGCAATTTTAACCGACGAACAAAAGGTGAAGTTTGATCAAAGATTTTTGGCGCCCAAGAAACATCCTGGTCATCACAGACCCGGAATGATGGGACCGCAAGGCAAGCGTCCGGGCATGCGCCCAGGTCTCAGATAAACTTTCCTTCCTCCATCTTTGCGGGATCGGTACGGTCTCGCAAAGATTTTTTTATCACCGATTCCCACCGTTTAATATGGATTAATTTCCGCTCATAATCCTGATTTTCTTTAAGAATCTTTTTTCGCACTCGATTATGAATTTAGTATAAAAACAGGAGAAAAACAGTGAAATTTCAGAGACGATTTCACTTTATTATACAGGTTATTTTGACAACTCTTTTTATTTCCTCGTGCGCATGGCACGGTGTTTCCATTAAATTTCCTCAGTCACAACAAAAAACTTCGGTGGTGGAAACCCTTCCCCATGAAGAGGGGATGGTATTCATACCCGGAGGCTGGTTTCAGATGGGCAGCCCATATAAGAAGGACGAACAACCGGTGCATCGGGTATATGTGGATGCATTTTTCATGGATAAAACGGAAGTAACCGTGGCTGAATATCGATATTTTTGCCAGGCGACCAACCGGCGCATGCCACCCCAACCGGAATGGAGCGACGATGATCATCCGGTGGTTAATGTTTCCTGGGAAGACGCCAATGCTTATGCCCAATGGATGGGAAAGCGTCTGCCTACAGAAGCAGAATGGGAATACGCGGCTCGAGCGCACGCCACTGAACCTTTTGGATATTCCATCACCAGCAAGACGATGTACGGACACAGTTTTGGCAATATTGCGGATCAATCCATTTTAACGGTAAAATCCCGTTTTCCCATCAAAGAAGGGTATGATGATGGTTATGCCTACACCGCACCCGTGGGCTCTTTCCCGGGTAATTATTTCGGTTTGCAGGACATGGAAGGAAATGTATTGGAATGGTGTCAGGATTGGTATGATGAACGTGCTTATGAAAGCGAGCAAAACATAAATCCACAAGGCCCGCCTTCCGGCAGGTATAAAGTCATTCGCGGCGCTTCCTGGAATCGTAGCGGGCAGTACTTAAGAGCGACTTACCGTACCTGGTATGTGCCGTCGGTTACCTTTAACTTTTTAGGTTTTCGTTGTGTAAAAGATTATAAGCCTTCGTTTCCCACCCTGGTCAAAAAATAATCGTTATTGCCATCTTCCTTTCCGGTTCCAGCGACGATCTCCGTTGTTTTTCAGATGCCCTTTCCCGCCACGGCCGCAAATTCTTAACGCCCGACACTGGATTTCGCGCCATGTAAAAATCATTTTGCGATCTCTAAGAAAAGGATCCCGATAAAAGGGACGTTTGGACCCCTGGACAAGATTCCTGAAAAATTTAACCATGTTTTCTCCGGGATTTTGTTGAAATGTCAAAAAATTGTTTATAAATTATACGTGTTTTAACAAGAATAGTTCTCATTTCTTTTTTTTATATCACATAATCCAATTAATCTCGCACGGAAGCATTATAAGCACGAAAAATAGCGATTGATGGTGGTCACATACTTTTGCTATATGTAAGAGTATTATAT
>CAZJNP010000187.1:0-5960 GCA_964547355.1 uncultured Calditrichaceae bacterium | reverse complement strand
TTCTCCCTGAGGGCTGATAATTTCAAAATTGTGCAAAATGATGTAATCCTATAGCTCTTGCCAGATTAAAGCAGCCGCACCAAGAATGGCTGCCTCGCCCTCTTTAAGACCGGAAACCATCAATTTCACTTTACCTTTAAAATTTTTCATCAAATACAGCTCAAAATACTTATTCAGCGGTCGAAACAAAATTTCACCGGCATTGGTCAATCCACCAAAAAGTATGATGGCCTCAGGGCTGAACAGCGCGGACACATCCGCAAGGGCACGCCCTAGGATGTGAGCGGTTACATCAAACGCTTTTTGAGCAATTGCGTCACCCTGCAAAGCAAATTGGAAGATTTGTTTGGCGGTCAAATCATTATAAGAAATATCACGCAGGGACGACGTTCCATTCATTTCCGCCTGTAATTCGATCACCGTGCGCCGCAAGCCTTCTGCGCTGCAATAAGTCTCCAGGCACCCCCTTCTGCCGCAGTTACATTTTCTGCCATCGGGGATGGCCGTAATATGTCCCATCTCACCAGCAGTTCCATCCGAGCCGTAAAGCACATTCCCGTCCACCACGATACCGCTACCTAAGCCGGTGCCCAGCGTGACCTCAATAAAATTTTTCATATTTTGTGCAGCGCCAAAACGCATTTCTCCCAGTGCCGCAGCATTGGCGTCGTTAGTTACACGAACCGGCACATTCAAAAATTGCTGAACAGAACGCACAACATCCACGTTTTTCCAGCCTAAGTTAGGAGGATTTTCTATGGTGCCGTTGTAATAATTTCCGTTCGGCGCTCCGACTCCAACGCCAAGGATTTGAAAAGACATTCCTGAATCATCCAGAAAATGTTCCAATTCTTCGAAGATGCGCCTAAATAATGCGGAAGAACCTTTGTCTGCCTGAGTGGCAATTATTTTTTTTGAAAAAACCTTTCCTTGCCGGTCCACCAAACCAAATACTGTATTGGTTCCGCCTATATCTATTCCGAGGTAAACTTCCTTTTCCATAATATCTCCGCTTGAGTGCCAGAATTTGTTATATTTTTAAGGTATTGAGCAGTTCTACAGCGTGCGTTAACGTCTGTTCGTTATATTGTAACGGATATTCTGTTTTTAAGGAATCTAATAATTTCGTAAGCGCTTGTTTCTGCTCTTCCTGAAACAGGTAGTATCTTACATATGGTTTTGCACTTTCAAAAGATCGGCCGCTCCATTTTTCCCTGTTTTCAGTAAAAAATTTTCGGGTCTGTTCGTCACTGATTTTTATTTTTCGGTCGATCTCTTGCTTTTTATATTTCGTAATTAATCGTTCACGTAAATAGCGGCGTATTTTGGATTGAATTTTATCCGATTTGTCCAAATCATTAGCTACCGCTTCCAGGTACATGACGTATGGAATCGCAAGCTTTTGCACGATGAGCACCAGGTCGCCCTTATTTTCCAGCGGGATGCGATCCTTAGAAGACAACAGATTATAGAAGAAAATTACATCATGCACAGACCATTCGTTTTCTCCGAAACGCACCGCCGTTTTGTTTAATTCGGTTTGCGTTAGCTTTGACGCATTTAGATGTTGTTCAGCATAGGTCTTGCGAAGCAGAGGATAAACTCCGGCCTGGATGGTAGGATTGTATTTTATCAGCAGTTGATTAATGTAATTTTCAGCAATTTGTTTTTTCTTCATCATTCTGAAGCGTCCGGTCAGTTTTTCTTTCTCCTGTTCAAAAGGGAGCAGCTGAGAAGTTTCCTTTTTAAGCATCATGATTAAGTAATATCCGCGGCTGGTAAGGATCGGTTCGGACAGCTCGTTTTTATTTAACACAAACGCGGCTTCTTCAAACTCCTTGGTTAAAGTGCCGGGGATGATCGGCTGAGAAATAAAACCGCCGAAGCGCGCGCTCCTCAAATCGCGCGAATACCGTTTGGCCGCATCGCCAAAAAAATTTGCCCGTTAAGTATGACGGTGCGCAGTGAATCGGCTAATGGTTTATCGCCGACCAGAATTACACCGATCCAAATACGAGTTTTCAACTGTTCATACCAGTCATGCATTTCTGTTTCGTTGACGTCCATCTCTTTTGGAATAATCATTTGATATAAAGGACCGTCAAAACCGGTTAACAAATCCATCTTTTTTTTCAAAATAAACCGCTGTATGCTGCGATCCTTGTTCAGGCCATGACTGTGGGCATCGGCTAACATATAAAGATCTTTGGCAAAATATTTATCCACTCCGTCTTTAATTTCATTCCCGGTGATCGTTTTCGCCGACTGAAATTCTTTTGTATTTTTGAAGAAATCAATAAAATCTTTTTCATAAAGTTTTTGCTGCCCGACCTGCACGAGAACCGTTTCCTGTTCCGCAGGGGAATCATTCTGGCAGGCAATCATAAAAAGAATACCTGCCGTTAAAATAGATAAGGTAAAAATACGCATCCTACATTCCGTCCTTTTATTTTAAACGAAAGAAAGATATGAATCAGTCGGAAATTTTCCAATTAAAAGTTTGTCAACGGTATTTTTTTTTAATTAATAGTCAAACTAAAAATTCCAACATATATTGCAAATTTCAGATAGAAGTCGGAATTCTTCTTTTATGGAATCAGGGCTTTTAATAATTCTTCCCGCCACAAATGATTTTGCGCATCATAAACTCCAAAACCGGAACAAAATTCCCAGTAAGCCCAGCTGAAACCGTTTTTCTCTGCGGTGGCTCTCACATGGATAGTCCACCGCACTCGTGATTCCATATCCGCTTTACTGTAGGCGCCAAATTCTCCCAGGAATACAGGCCGGTTTTGTCGCCGTGCCCAGTCTGCCACGAATTCAAAATCACTCTCCACCGCCTGCTTTTCGGGCTCGCTGCCTGACCACTGTGTCCCCAACCATGCCGCGCTGCCCTGCACCCACTCAGCGCCCTGATGGGTGAATTGAAAGGGACTGTAATAATGAACGGTAACAATCAGACAGGAATCGTCCCGCGGCAATTCCAATTGCGACAGACCCTGCACGCCTCCCCACTCCGCGGTGCCAACAATCACGGCGCGCTTTGGATTCGATTCCCGAATCACGTTTAGCGCGTCGCGCAGAATAATGTTCCAGATTTGCGCATTCAGCGCGTCGTGCGGTTCGTTTAAAATTTCAAATAAAAGAAAGGACGAATAATCCTTATAATGTTCTGCGATCTGCTTCCAAAGGGCAAGGAATCGTTTCTTTTCCTGCAACGGCCGGGAAAACATCTCTTCGTAGTGGTGCATGTCGATAATTGCGGCCAATTGATTCTTTTTAGCCTGCCCGAGGGCCCAGTCCACCCGGCTAAAAAAGGACCAGTCGATGGTAAACGGCGAATCCACAGCCGCATGGGCAGACCAGCGAATGGGAATCCGAACGGCCGTAAATCCGGCCTGTTTAATCAGTTGAAAATATTCTTCCTTAAGAACAACACCCCAGTCTCCTTCATTAGGAGCTTCCAGCGCATTGCCAAGATTCATGCTCCTGGTCAGAAGCGTGTTTTGCTCAAAACTATTCCCGAAATAGAGCTCGCCAGTATCCTCCTGCCCCACAAGGTTTTCTTTCTGACATGCACCAAGGGGTAAGGCAATCAGGACGAAAAGCGCTATTGATTTTCCGAAAAGCTTCATTTTTCTCCTGTCAATTCATAAGCCAAACATCAAATTTCGTCTGGAACGAAATTATTCTGTCAGCCGGAAGGTTGCGCTTTGATCGGCGACCATCACCTTAAACGCGCCAGGCTCTGTTTTACGCATCAGGTTCAAATCGACAAAACTCAAGTCCGAATCTGTAATCGAAAAGATCACCCGCTTACTTTCGCCGGGTCGTAAGTAAATTTTAGCGAACCGTTTCAGCTGCCTTACCGGCGGAGTGAGCGAGCGCACCTGGTCACTGATGAACAGAAAGACCGTTTCATTCCCGGCGCGTGCGCCGGTATTTTTTACATTGACGGCAATCTGTAAGCTTTCCCCTTTGCGGATTTTCTGTTTATCCAGAGAAAGATTGGAATACTCAAACGTTGTGTAGCTTAATCCGCTGCCAAAATCGAACTGCACGTCGTATTTATTGGGATCGGTTTGCTCGCTGGTTCTTCGGTCGTAGTGTAGAATTAAATTCGGATATTTTGGATACGTGAACGGGAGCTTTCCGCCCGGATTGTAATCGCCGAACAACACATCCGCGATGGCCGCGCTGCCCTGCGGACCGGGATAATAGGCCATTAGAATTGCCTGTACTTTGTTTACAATCTTATTGATTATCCTCGGCCGGCCTTCGGTCAAAACCAACACCACAGGTTTCCCGCTTTCGGCAAGAGCTTCCACCAGCTGAAACTGAGCCTGAGGCAACATCAGCTCATTGATATTCCCGGGTGTTTCGCAATAAGCCATCTCGCCCAGGCAGGCTACAATGACATCCGCTTTTTGAGCGGCGGATTTTACGGCTTTCAGATCGGACAACTGATTGAAAGTCGCTCCTTGTTCAAACAGAACCCGTTCCTTTCCGATTTTGTTTTGAATGGCTTCCAGGATGGTTTCATCCTCTTCCGGGAAGTAACTCTCGTCGGTTCCCTGCCAGGTATAGGTCCAACCTCCGTTTAAAGACTGCAGGCGATTTGCGGTCGGGCCGCAAACGAGCACTTTCCGATTCTTCTTTAAAGGCAGTATTTGGCCTTCATTCTTCAATAAAGTCAGCGCTTCCCTGGCTGCCTGCAAACTCAGCGCCCTGGATTCTTCCAGGCCGATCTGATTCTTTAATTTCTGATCCGAAAAGGGGTGTTCAAAAAGACCGAGTTTAAACTTGACCTTCAGAATCCTGCGCACCGCGTCATCGATCCGTGCCATGGGCACTTCCCCGTCTTTCACCAAGGCTGTCAACGTGGAAAAAAAAGAATAGTCATAGGGCACCATGCTCATATCAATCCCGGCCATCACCGCCATCTTCACGGCCTGGCGTCGATCTGCAGCCACTTTTTCACGTTTGTACAGGTTTTCAATATCGGCCCAGTCGGTAACCACAAATCCAGAAAAATTTAACTTTTTCTTCAGAATGTCCGTCAGCCAGTACTTGCTGGCATGCAGCGGCTCGCCGTTTACTTCGGAAGAATTGACCATAACGGTGTGCACACCTGCTTCCACCGCGGCCTGGAAAGGAACCAGGTACATTTCATGCATCAGGCGCATTGGAATGTAGGCCGGTGTGCGATCATGCCCGGAAGCCGGATTACTGTACCCCAGATAGTGTTTCATGCAGGCCGCTGCAAAAGGAGCGTGCAGATATTCCTGATTATTTGCTCCCTCAATTCCCTTAATGTAGGCACGCGCAAATTGCGAAACAGCATATGGATCTTCGCCAAACGTTTCCCAAAACCGCGGCCATAACGGCTGACGGGCTAAGCCTAATACCGGATTAAAATTCCATGGAATGCCGCAGGCCCTGATCTCCATGGCCGTGACTTCGGCGCTCTTCCTGACCAGAGCTGTATCCCACGTGGCAGCCATGGCGATAGACTGTGGAAACAGTGTGGCTTCTTTAATATAGTTGGCTCCGTGAATGGCATCGATTCCGTAGATAATAGGGATGCCAAGACGGGTTTCTTTCGTGGCCATCTCCTGCATGACCGTAATCATCTCCCGCCAGTTCTGGGCAGAATTGGCCCCTCCGCCTGTATTCAATATCGAACCCACATGATATTTTACGATGGCTTCCCGCAATTTTGTTAAATCTAACCGATTCTCGGAAACTCCTGTATCCGGTCGTGGTTTAGAAACCACGGACAAGGTGATTTGAGTCATCTGACCCACTTTTTCTTCCAGGGTCATTTTATTTAGCAGAGCAGAAACCTTTTTCTCAATATCCTGATTCTGAGCGGTAAGATTGCTTTTAGAGAAAAACAAAAATAAAAGCAGTAAAATTACTGTAAAAATGAAAAACTGGGATTTTGATTTCTGCATATT
>CAZJNP010000186.1:0-5996 GCA_964547355.1 uncultured Calditrichaceae bacterium | reverse complement strand
GATATGGGTATTGAGTAACTCTGCATATTCTTTTATAAGAGAAAAGAGATCCTCCGATTCTTTTTCCAGTTTTTGCGCCAATTGAGCAAAGAGTTTATGTTCGTTAAGCATGCGTTCCAGAGCCGGTGCCACTTCAGGGTTAGATTTAAGCGCGTCCACGAAAGCCTGTTCTTCCTGTTTAAAATGGTGTTCCAGATCTTTCTTGTAAATAGACAGCGCATATTCTTTCATCACGATAGGATCGGCTTTTTTCTGAACACCTCTTTGTAGACGCATAGCGATTACCAGCCCGTCATGGTGTTCGAAAGACAGCGTTTCTAAGGCCGGATGTCGTTTCATTTTTCATTCCTTAATTAATTTCTGTTAAAAACGGATGTTTTTATCTTTTATTAAATCTTTCAAAGACACGGTATACAACAACTTTTTAATACGTTCGCGTTCTTCTACCCAGAATTTGTGCATGGAACATGGCTGTTCATCGGAACAAATATCAAATCCTAAGATACATCGATCATAATTCTCTAGTCCCTCAACCACATCCACAATCTGATAGAGGTAAATTTCTGCGAAATTCCGTGAAATTTGGTAACCACCGCTTTTGCCCTGGGTGACCTCTACAAATTTTGCATCTGAAAGCTGATGCATCAGACGGCTTAAATACTTGTACGGGATATTTAAAATCTGATGCAATTCCCGTACGGAAAAACGCCTCTGATTGTGGTTGGCCAAATAAACAAGCACCCGTATGGCATATTCTGATGTTTTGTAAAAACGCATAAGTACTACCCCTGGGTAGAATATACAAGAAATTCCAACTTTTTGCAAGGGAAAGGGAAAAACGTCTGTTTTGATGAATTGATGGCAGTTATTTTTTCAGAACCGCTTTACTGAAAATGTAAGCGGAAAGCGGAGGGTTGAATTCGATTTTGTCAATCACGAATTCCGTGCCTTCGCCTTTCTTTAGCATATCCTTAAAGATGATTTTCTTCGGATACCAGCGATGGTCAATCTGAAACACCTCTTTAATCTGGGTCGTTTTAAGCAGTCTTCCGCTTTTAGCGTACCGTTCTTCTTTCAAAATCAAAAAGCGTTCTTTATCCACCCAGATTTTTCGCTTAAAATAGGCCACCGTTTTCTTTTTAGCAATCAATTCCAGTATCCAGCAGGAGCGATCACTAAATATTTCCGTGGCGATAATAGAGGCATGATAATCTTCGGCCAGGAAATCGTTTTCCATGAGGTCTTCATAGGACAGGTCGGACCCCATCACACTTTGGCGCAGCATATGTCCGGCAATTTTGAGAATGCGATCTGCCTTAGGCGTGTAGATCCATAACTGATTTCCCAGCTTCAGCATCTTGGTTCCCTTTTCGCGCGGAGGGTAGAGATATTCCGTAAAAGCATCCGTTCTGTTTCTGGAATACGTGCGTGCCCGGATTGTTCTGGTACCGCGGCGGGTGTGGATAATCATTGTGGATTCTATGATTTGTGTTTTCGCAGTAAAATTGCGGTCGATTTTTTTCAAAATTTGTTGCGGCGTCAATGTTTGAGTGTGAAGGTCTGTTGAGAGTACGCTGAAAAATATAATCAGAGTTATAAAATATTTCATACTTCCAGTTCCTTAAATAATTGAGCGGTTTGACGGCGGTAAATGCCAATGCCGGACAGGGCTGTACCGAGAATCGTGGCTAATATACCAGGAATAAAACCGATGAAGTACGACGTGGTCGTTACCCGGGCATGGAGGACGTTGGACATCAAGAAAGAAGAACTTTTCATGAATTGGCTGATATCCAGTCCGTGGTATTGTAAATAATAAGAGAGTGCCAGTCCGATAATTGTACCTATTGCAGAGCCGATAATTGCGATGATTACGGCTTCCACTAACATGGTGCGGTAGATATGTCCTTTGTCTTCGCCCATGGCCAGCCGGATGCCGATTTCGCCGTAGCGGCGGATACCGGCCATGAGTCCGGCGTTCCACAACACGATGGACATGGCCGTCAGGAAAATACCAATGATGATGCCCCACGCGGCTTTGCCAACGCGCAACAGTTCCCTTAGCATTTGCTGGTCTTCCAGGGTTTTTAACACGGGCCGGAATTCGTCTCTGTTCTGACTGAAATTATTCATAAAAGCAGATTTAATTTCCGCAACTCGGTGTTCATCATAATAACCGGATTTTAAAAAGCCCAGAATTTCAGAGGCGGCGTCTTCCATTTCCAGAGCCTCCTGAACATCACCAAGATCAGCAATAAGGGTGCCATGGTCTAAAACGGCAAGGCCCAAATGAAAAGTGCCGGAAATGGTGAAATTGTAAACGGCCAGTCCGTTGTACATGGTGGAACTGATGATGGTCACCATTTGCCCGGGGCGCACGCCCAACTTTTTTGCTAGGTGTTCGGAAACAAGAGCCTGGCCGGGCGCGGAGGGCAGTTTCCCCCTGACCAAAGCCTGGTCAAGATTGAGAATAGAAATTTCGTTGTTCGTGCGAAGGTCCAGTCCCATTCCCATAACCATTCCCTGGGCTTTTGTCTCATTATTTTCATCTGGAATATCAAGCAGGGCGCTGAACAATATGCGGGGGTGCCAGGACACGTCAGGGTAGGCGGCCCGTATCTGCATTAACAATGAGTCCACATGAACCAGGGCCAAATCGTTTGGCAATTGCTCGGACTCTTTGTCATACGCAGCAGTAGTGATTTTGAGATGACCGGTGGAATAGCGGGCGTTTACCTGAATGATTTCATCATAGGCGCCCTGTACCCAGCTAAACATAAAAACCGTGAGCGACACTCCGAGCGCCACAATGATCACCGGAAACAGGCTTCGCGATCGGTCGCGCAGGATGCCTTTAATCAGGAAACGAATCATGACCATTTACCTCTCAAGGCGTCGGTAGGTTTTAAGCGGGCAATTCTACGGGTCGGTAAATAACTAACAACTGTTACCGCAAGCAAGACCAGAAACGTTGTGCCTAAAATCAGCGAGGCGCTGTAAACGGGGTAGAGTTTGCTGCCCAGACCCATGCCAAAACTGTCGGAGTATTCCGGAAGGGGATAGCCGTGCGTTGAGAAGTAAATAAGCAGAGGAATGCCGTAGACCGCCGCCGTTACAGCCGCTAAAATGCCGTGGAATGCGCCTTCCACCGTAAACAGCAATATCACTTTCAGCCGTGTCATTCCAAGAGCCATAAGCGTACCGATTTCTTTTCGCCGCCTGAAGATCGAGAGCACCTGCGTATCAAAGATAGCAATCATGGCCAGAGCTAATAGCACAGCGTATAATATGGAGGCAGATGTAGATTTTGATTTAACCAGGTCGCGAATGTCCTTGAGGAGTTCAAACTGAGATTTAAATTGCCAGCTAGGGATTTCAGAAAGATTTGTTAAACCCGGTGCGACTACAATTTTTGTGGCCTGATTTTCCATGGACGTCATTTCCCACAATTGCCGTAAAGGCAGCCAGAGCTGACCGTTGTCTATGGTGGAAACCTTGGTTTTCATGATCGAGACAATTTGGACGTCCGTAGCATCAAAGGTGCCATTTGCGTCCCGCCAACGGATGGTAACAAAATTGCCGACTTTCAACCCGGTGCGTTTAGCCATGCGCTCGCCAATTAGCCCGGGAAGTTCTTCCCCCTGGCGATTCAGCACCCGGGTGGGAATTTTAAGCACCTGCTGGTCAGGGGCAATTCCTTTTAAAAGAACCGGCATCATTCTGCCGTCAGGATAAATACTGCCCGGTACGATCAGGATAGGAGTGGCTTCTCCCCGGTCAATCATTGAAAGTAAAGCTTCCGGAATTCGTTGATGGCTCTCCTCAAAGGTCAAGGGATCGAAGGGATCAAAGGACCGGGCCCAATATTGCCCGCCGCCCACCTGGTAATCGATCATGGCGTGGGCCGCTTCTTCGCCCATGCCAAGATACAGCCCCTGTGTCCAGATAATAGCCACAAAGGAGAAAGACAGAACGATCACATTCAGCCATGTGCGAAGGCCGGCCCCGATGAGATTACGATATGCTAATTTAAAAACAAGCATCTTTACACCGGTACTTTCTTGTCTTTTAGAGGAACGACGGTTTTGTCCTCTACTATTCGGCCGTCGTCCAGCTTTAAAATGCGACGTAGATATCGGATCACTTTTTCGTCATGGGTAGAAAAAATAAAGGTCGTGTTCATTTTTTCATTTAATTCGGCCATGACATTTAAAATATTATAAGAATTTTCCGCATCCAAATTGGCAGTGGGTTCGTCTGCTAAAACGATGTCCGGATTCTTGACGATGGATCTGGCAATAGCCACCCGCTGGGCCTGTCCTCCGGAAAGCTGATTGGGTCTTACAAATGCTTTATCTTTAAGATGCACCCATTCAAGCGCATTCCACACAGCCTCCTTTCGTTTTTCTTTGGACCAGCCAAGCAGTAGCAGCGGGAACTCCACATTTTCAAATACGGTGTAAACCGGTAAAAGGTTAAAGGTTTGAAAAATAAACCCGATGTGTTTATTGCGCAGGCGCGCGGCTTCTTTATGCGAAAGCTCTTCTACCTTTTGATCAAGAACTACGGCACTGCCTTCGGTTGGTTTATCCAGCGTCCCGATGATATTAAGCAGGGTGGTCTTACCGGAACCGCTCGGTCCCACGACGCCCGTGAACTCTCCCTTGCCGATCTCAATGGAAACATCTTTGAGTGCCGTTAAAAAGGTGTTGCCGATGGGATATTTTTTAACCAGATGCACCGTCTTAATCAGGGGATCACCCATAAAAATCTCCGTTTAATCATTGATTAATAGTTGAATATTACCATTACCTGAAATCCTTTTCCGTAAATGACATTTTGATTTTCGGAAAACAGAAGCGTCTGTTCGGGATTCCAGAACCCGCTTAAGCTGATGATCCAGTTGTCCAGCGTATGCTGCCAGTTAAAGTATCGGAACCAGCTGCGGTAAGTCCAGGAATAAAACACGCCAAAGGCGATTTGATTTGTAACCCCTATTGGATAATCAAAAAAGAGCGCGGAAACAGCCGAACGCTGATCCATGGCGGTGAAGTTTTCCGATTGAATTGCCCACAAAGACTCCAGGGTTGAGTGCAGCCCGTTGCCGACGGCAAAAGTATAGTCGCCACCCAGCGTGAACCATTTTTGCCACTTTCTGGAAGACCAGTTTAATTGGGAATGAACAAAAGTCGCTTCGAACCACAACCCGATACCTAAATCCCAGATACCGTCCAAAGCAAGGCGCTGCTCCGATGCCAATGAGGATAGAGGGGCATGACGCTCCAGAATTTTACGTTGATGGAGGGTTAAACCCATTTCACCGTTTGGTACAGGCAGCTGCAAGCGCATTCCCGTTTCCTGTGTACCGTTTGCCGTGGCGAACTGTTCCAAACCTTTTAGTTTATTATTTCCGTAAAGTATCCAGGCCCAAATATTGGCATTGTTGAGAAAGAAATAGCGGCCGAGAGCGCCGTAAACGCCTTCCGTCATTTGCAACGGGTCACGGGGATCCACACGATCGAACCAGCGTAATGCACGCAGGTAACGGGCGGAACCAAAATTGATTTTTTGCAACCCCAATCGGAACTGCCATTGAGATCCGGAACAACTGAACCACAGCCGGTAGGGCTTTAAATGAACATCGTTTTGCGGTTTTGCTCTCGAAGAGATTTGCCTGGACAAAAGCAAATAGGAAACAAGGTTTACCTGCCAAGTGGTGTTAGGCTTCGGAAACGTCTTCAGCCAGTGAAATTCCGGAAGGGCCACAAGGGAAAAAGCTATTTGGTCAGGTGAACCGATTTGCGTCTGCCAATTGGCTGAAATTTGTCCGCTGGTTTCAAAACCAGGCAAATCAACAGGTATATATAAGTACAGTATAATCAGAAAATAGAAAAAAGAACGTTTCATTCCTCGTTCTCAGTACGCAGTCTGATGGATCTTTATTTTGCCGGATGCATAACCGTTATTTTTCTTCAAAATATGTTTAGCCTCGGACC
>CAZJNP010000185.1:0-6015 GCA_964547355.1 uncultured Calditrichaceae bacterium | reverse complement strand
TTTCACACGCGGACGGGGACGCGGTTTGGATTGGTACGGATTCCTGCGCTCATATTCCCTCTGTTCCGCAGGATTTTCATAATACTGAGCCACGCCAAAATATCCGGACGTACCGACTCTGTATTCATAGTTAAAATCACCCGTGATCCATTTTCCGGTGCGTTTGGTAATATCCAATTCAAAACCGCGAATGTCTTCATAGGCGTTATTGGTAATCTTCAAGTAATTGACCTTACCGTCAAAACTAATATAACGCACCCAGAATTCTTCGTCCTTGATATCCTTATAATACCCGGCCAATCGTAATAAATAACTATTAAACAAGGCCTGATCATAACCCAGCTCGTATGCCACCGTGGTAGCCAGAGGAATGGTGGGATCTCCGATTTGATCCAGCTTGTCCCGGATATCCCTTTGAATACGGTAAAAGCGTTCCGAGGTCGGCATTTCGCGGTAATGGCCATAATTAAAGAAAAGTTTTGAATTTTCAGAAATGGGATGAGAAATAGAAATACGCGGGCTCAACGTGATACGCGGACTGACATCCTTTGTTTTAAACTGATCTTCCAATTCCGGCGAGTACTGATCGGAATAAAACGTGCGGTCAAAAGCACCCGCGTCGTACCAATTCCCATTCAGGTTGTAATAATCTACAATTAATCCCAGATTGGCCACAAAACCTTCGAACTCCAGTTTATCCTGGGCATACATCACGCCGCGGATCGGTTTTTGTTTGATGTTCGTCCAAGTATTGCCCTCCGGCAGGAAGTAGTTTACCATACCAAAACCCATGTCATAATCTTCCAGAACCAGCTGAGCGCCGGCCTTGATTTGATTATTACGATTGATCTGACTGGTAATATCGAACTTTGCCTGCAGGATGCGAATCGTACTGGTATCTCGTCCCACACTGACAGCGCCGCCCATGCCAAGGGTCCCTTCCACGGAAAAGACTGCTTCCCGCTCGTAACCCACCGGCGCTTCGTCCACGTAGTAACCGTCAAAAATCTCGTATTTTTTGGTTTCGTCGCGGTAGCGATCTGGGCCTGTCTTGTATTTACGAGTAGTGCTGATCAGCTTGGCCTCCCAGAAGGTACTCGGGCTGACTACGTTTGTTAGCTTGGCTGAAAACACCTGGGCGTCGCGAATCGCTTTTGAAAAATAAATATCGGTGAACAGCCGCCACGGGGCGGTAAATCCAACCCGCTCAATCGCATTGGCCACCTCCCAGGAAGAAGTAAAAATACCGGTTCCTCCGGTGCGCGAAGACGCCGTACCCTCTGTGTGGCTGAGCAGCCCCATTAAGGTCAATTTCATTGTTGTGCTTATGTCTGCCGTCAGCCTTAGCAAGTAACTTTGGGTGGTTAAAGCATCGGTGGTCATTCCAAAGAGATACATGTCTCTTGTATTCTTAAAGGAAGCATAAAATCGCAAATTCCCAAGGGGTTTGGAAAGAAAGGGAACCGGACCACCGAAACCGGCATCGATATCATAATCCGGTTTATCGATTTCACCGTCTTTGCGGTGCTCCCACATGAACACACGCTGGGCCGCTTCGGGAGTCAAATCATTTGTAGGGTCGTCATCGCTTAGAGTTCTTTCAGCAACCTTTTCCCAGCCATCAAAATCGGGATACTGACGCCGGGTGTATTCGTCCCAGGCCCCGTTTTTGGTACCGGTCCAGGCTACCGCATCGTCCAGATATGGTCTCAAAAAATAACTATTGGGATCAAAAGGCGAAATCCCAAAATGTTTGGGTGCCGCCGGTTTGTATTTTATGGTTGCTGTAGCAGAATATTTATCGCGGCTGCCCTCTTTTGTTACCACATTAATCACACCAGAACGCACGTTGTCATATTCCGCGCCAAAACCGCCGGATTGCACCGACACCTCTTCCAGGGCGCTGAGCGGAATTTCCGTAATCGGTTCGTTGTTGCGATTGTCGCGCAAAGTGATTCCGTCCACAACAAACAGCGCTTGATTAGACTCGCTACCGCGGATGCTTAACCCGGAAGTTACGCCGGCCTGCAGCCCCACCACCTGGGCAATATTCGAAACCGGAAGGGCCTGTACTTCCTTGGACGAAATATTCTTCTGACTTGCCGCCATGTCTTTTTGAATCACCGGGCGCTGAGCGACAACCACCACCGCCTCCGTAGTCATAATTTCAGGGGAAAGTTTCACATTTTGAATGGTGGTTAAATCCACCTGTACCTGTACGTTACGAACTTTCAGATCATTGTAACCGACGTAGGAAAACGTCATCGTGTATATACCGGGCGGGATATTAATGATAAAATAGTAGCCGTCGGCGTCCGTGGAAGCTCCAAGCAGTGTTCCGTCGATCACCACATTTGCGCCGGCCAGGGCTTCGCCAGTTTGCGCATCAACCACTCTGCCGGATATTTTACCCGTGGTTCCGGCAAAGACGACATTCAACATAAAAACAAAAGATAAAAATAAAACTAAACGTGAGGCTCTCATATAGGATTTCTCCTTAATGAATAAAAAAACGGTGTTATGTAAGTTTGTGAGTTTCATGAACGAACTATGCATTAAAAAAGAGTTTTTTCTACTCCTAAGCACTATAGATTATAATTAATTTCAAAGAAAGTATCAATAAAATTTTCATTTTTTTTCCAGTAAAGCCCCTTAAACTTTCCCAGAAAACTTAATCTTAATTTTTATTTCTTTTTAATCCAATTTTTGTTGCTCAGCAGAAAAAGGTTTGTAAAGCACAAAAATTCAATTTGTAATCTTTTCCCGAAAAGAATAGATTTAGTAATAAAATTAAGTTAAGGGACGCCATACATGTCAGACGACACATTCTGGACGGAACTCATCGAAATCCGGCGCGAATTGCACCGAAACCCCGAGCTGTCCTTTGAGGAAGTGGAAACCACCAACCGGATTCGGGAGGTATTACGGAACTGGGGATTAACATTAATTCCATTCCAAGGACTTGAAACCGGCGGTTATTGCGACGTGGGGCAAGGCAGCCGAATGGTTTGTTTTCGGTCCGACATCGACGCTCTGCCCATCCAGGAAAATGAATCGCACACCATCGTCTCCCAAATTCCTGGGAAAATGCACGCCTGCGGCCACGACTTTCATACTACGATAGGAATGGGGTTATTGAAGTATTTTTCAGAACATCCGGACGAGTTAAATGGACGACTTCGTGTGATTTTTCAGCCTGGGGAGGAGGCTGCACCCGGCGGGGCGGAAAAAATCGTGCGTGAAAACATCTGGGGTACCGTGGAAAGCATTGTTACGGTTCATGTGGCGCCCCAGTATCCTTCCGGTAAGTTCATTCTTTTCAACGGTCCTGTTCAGGCTTCCTCCACTTCCCTGCGTATCGAACTAAGAGGCCCGGGCGGTCATACCTCCAAACCTTCGGAAACTGCGGACTTAATACAAATTGCCGGGCAGTATGTTGTTCAGCTGCCCGCCTATTTAAACCAGAAAAAGGATCCCCAGGAGAATATTGCCTTTGCCTTTGGCTCTGTGCATGCCGGTTCTACCCATAATATTATCCCGGAACATCTTAAATTGACCGGCACACTGCGCACTTTTAACCCTGATGTTTTAAAACAATGTTTGCGGTGGATCCAAGATTTTTCTGCCTCTTTTGGCGCACTCTACGGAATTAAAATCGACGTACGGTTCCCCACCAACTGCCCCCCCACGGTTAACGATCTTTCACTTTCTAATAAATTCGAAGAGTATTTAAATCTGCAGGGCATAGAGAGCAAATTACTTAAACCGAAAAAGCCCTCCATGGGCGCTGATGATTTTTCATTTTATTTGCAAAAAGCACCCGGTTTATATGTGCTGATCGGAGGCGGCCGGGGCCACTTACATAGCGGCGATCTGGAACTGGATGAAAGTGTGCTCCAGCCGGCGGTGGAAACCATGGCCGGTTTTATCTCGTTCCTTTTGGCGGAACCGAAAGACCAAGCCACACCGGAGCGATGATGGAGACAAATCGAATTGTCATTACAGATTCCGGGCTGGGTGGACTGGACGTTGCGGCGCGCTTAGTTGAAGCGTTAAAAGGCAGGATTCTGCCCCAACAGACAGAAATCATTTTTGTTAATGCCCTGCCGGAAGCTCAGCGCGGGTATAATAAAATGCCCGATACCGCGACTAAAGTACACACCTTTAACCGTGTTTTGCACGGCATTCAACGCGTTTTTCAACCACGGCTTATCGCCATTGCCTGCAATACCCTGTCCGCAATCGTAAATCAAACCGGTTTTTTCCACAGACATGCCGATCAAGTACTCGATATCATCGACATTGGCGTACGTTCATTTCTGAACACTATGAGGAATTCCGACCAGGCCATCCTTGTTTTATTCGGTACGGAGACCACCATCCAAAGTAAGGTGTATCAAAACCGTTTTGCCGACGCAGGCATCGCCAACAATCGAATCATACCTGTTATATGCCCCGGCCTGGCTTCTCAAATTGAGCAGAATCCTGACAGCGCTCAGACGAAAAACCTGATCTCCGACTGTGTTCAACGCGCGCTTCGACCTTATTTATCCAAGGATCAACCGCTGTCTCTCTTTTTGGGTTGTACCCATTATGGATATGTGCAAAAAGAGTTTGAACAACAGTTTTTGAGCAAAGGTTACCAGAAAATCAAAACCATTAATCCGAATATATTCATGGTGGAAACAATTTTAAAAGACTATTTTGGTGCGCTGCGTGGCGATCATAGAGGCGCTTCGAAGGCGGTCGAGATTCGGGTCTGTTCTAAAGCGGAAATATTACCGCAAGAAATCGATTCCATTTCGGCATTGATCGAACCGCTGTCCGGAGAAACGGCGAAAGCCTTGCGCGGTTACGAACGTATTATAGATCTTTTTTAGGTAATCTGTATTTATCTTATCCCACATGGCTCTTTAAATAATGGGTTTATTCTAAAAACCACGAATCACAGGAAGTGCGTGTATTTCAGTGCATCTAAAGAGTTGAAAATTATTTCGTGATCATTCGTGACATTCGTGGATTTGCTTTATTAGTAGTCCAATAATAAAAAAGCCGTCCCGAAAAGAGACGGCTTTTTAAAGTGTTAAGTTTTTTTAAAATTTTATGCTGACTGAAAAACGCTGCACATTATCCAAACGGCCGTAATCCACAAAGGCGTAATCCATAATCAGCCCCATACCACCACTCAACTGGTAATCAATCCCGCCGCCCAGGGAGAGACCGCCTTCAAATTCTCCGGCGCCAACACCCTTGTATCCGGCGCGTAAAAAGACCATTTCTCTGAATGCGTACTCCATGCCCACGTTCAGGTATTCCTTGAAATCATTCGGGGTCACGCCGTCAAAGGCCAGGGTGATTCTCTGCATATCCGACTTAACGGCGTCATAGGAGAATCCTACTCGAAAACTGAGCGGAATGTCATATTTTTCCGTATTCAATTTTGCGATCACGTTTTCGTTGTTTCCGTCCAGGTTTGGATCGATGTCTTTGAACGTAAGCAGATCTTTTCCGTCCATCTGCATTTTGCCGCCGTAATTGGAAATGGCCATACCCAGACGCAGATTTTTTATGGAAGTCAGGTAAGTGATCCCCACATCCAGAGCAAAGGTGGCGGACGATTCGTGCCAGATCTGTTCGCGGATATATTTTCCGCTCAAACCGAAGGCAAATCGTTCGGTCATATTGCGTGCATAGCTTAAACCCAGCGCCAAACTGGAGGCAGAAAACAGCTCTCCGGTGCCTTCCGGTTTGTATTCTGTGCGTACTTTCATTTCGCCCATTGTCAAACCGGCGTAAAACAGTCCGAAGGTTCCAATCCCCGGCATGGGAACAACCAGACCGGCAAAATCATAGGTAATTCCGGCAATCCAGTTGGTCCGTACCAGCATGATCTCGTTTTTTGTCAAACGGGCCATACCCGCGGGATTCCAGAAAATAGCCGAGGCATCATTCACATCAGCCACCTGGCTTTCGCCCATGGCCGCCGCCCGGGCACCGATTCCAATCTTAAGGAAC
>CAZJNP010000184.1:0-6041 GCA_964547355.1 uncultured Calditrichaceae bacterium | reverse complement strand
GAATTATGCTAGTCCTTTTAATGCGTAACATTACAAGTCCTTTCGTTTGTTTTAACTCCCATTTAAAACAATTTCGCGAAACGCTTCTAAAACCTGCGTGCCATGGTGCCACCCGTGGCAATTACGTATCAATTCGTCTGCTGAAATACCGTTCTGTTCTATTTTCTCACGATTCCTTTGAATATAAGCCCGCATAATTTCGCAATCCATTTCCGGATGAAATTGTACGCCCCAGGCGTTTTTATCCAATCGGATCGCTTGATATAAATCTTTTTCACTATGCGCCAAAGGGATGGTTTTTTGAGGTAAACGAATAACCGATTGAACATGGGAAACCAACGCCCTGAAGCGTTGCGGTAAGTTTTTTAAGAGCGGATCTTTTTCTCCAAGCTCTGTTTTATGAATCTCCACCAGACCAAACTCCGGACCGCGGGGATTATCCGCCACTGTTCCGCCTAACGCTGCGGCTAGCAACTGATGGCCAAAACAGATACCCAGCAGGGGTTTATTACCTACAACCGCTTCCCGCAGCCATTGCAACACCCCCAACATCCAGGGGGATTGATCGGTCACCATGTCATGGGAACCGGTAATTACAATGCCGCTAAAATCCATCACAGAAGGCGGTAAGGAGTCCTGTTTCACATCCACGACCTCCGCTTGAGCAATCGGCCACTGCATGCCCCGCAGAATCCAGTCCTCAAAATCGCCTTTACGGATACTGAGCTCCGGTAATGTGCGTCCGGTTTTAATAATTAAAAGCCGCTTCAAAACGCTCCTGAAATATACGCTGTTTCGTATAAAAATTCTTTTTATTATAAGATATGGAAATAATTAGATTTAAGCAATTTGATATTAAAATTAAGATAAAATCGATGCTATTTGTTTGACTTAATTAAAGGGTTAGTTTAAGAAGATAAATCGTATGTTATTCCTGCGAGAAACATGTTATTGCAGATCTTACCAAAACCAAACGGAGAAAACTAAAAAAGCCCGCCGGATAGGCGGGCTTCTGGATTAATAAATACTTTGTAACGTCTTCATATAATTCGCACGCAAATAGGCCGCAGGCTCCGCAATTGATTTCATACTCATGCTGCCCTTCATCTGTTCGAGGGATTCGTACTCATGTTCTTCCATCCAATGTATCAGGTCATCATGAATTTTTTTCAGATGAGCCGGCCCGTTCTTAATCAGAGCCGATGCCATCATGGCCACATCGGCGCCTGCCATTACGGCTTTAAGCACGTCTTCGGCCGTGTGAATGCCCGTAGTAGCGGCAAGACTGGCCTTAACATGTCCGTACAAAATGGCGATCCACCGCAAGGGCAACCGGAGTTCATAGGAATTACTAAACTGTAATTCCGGCACCACTTCCAATTGCTCAATATCGATGTCGGACTGATAAAATCTGTTAAAAACAACTAACCCGTCTGCGCCGGCTTTATCCAGTTTTTGGGCCATGTTGGCAAAAGCCGTAAAAAAGGGACTTAACTTCATGGCCACCGGAATTTCCACCTGATCTTTAACGGTCTTTAGGTCTTCAAGATACATATCCTCGATTTTTTCTGCCGTTAGGGTTGGATCGGTGGGAATATAATAGACGTTTAGTTCCAGAGCATCTGCTCCGGCCTGTTCGATCTTTTTAGCGTATTCCATCCAGCCGCCGGCGGAAATTCCGTTCAGGCTGGCGATGATGGGAATATCCACCGCGCTTTTTAATTTGCTGATCTGGTCCAGGTATTCTTCGGCGGCCAGATTATGAAAATCCTCTAGTTTCGGAAAATAGCTTATGGCTTCGGCAAAACTTTCACCGCCTTGGGACAAAAAGACGTCCAGCTCATTAGATTCATGGGTAATTTGTTCCTCAAAAAGGGAATACATCACTACCGCTGCGGCGCCGTTATCTTCCAGTTCCTTTACCCTGTCCACTTCCACAGACAAAGGAGAGGAAGAAGGCACCAGCGGATTTTTCAATTCCAACCCCATGTATTTCGTTTTCAGATCCATGGATTTCTCCTTTTTTGTAAACATCCGGGGGATTTCCCCCGGATGATTGCGTTATTCATTTCCGCCGTCGAATTCCATCTTGGCCATATGTTCGAACCTTTTCCAGTTCCAGTTAACGTTTTCCTGAGCCATTTTCAAGTACTCTTTCGCTGCTTCAGGATTCATTTTGATTAACATTTTAAAGCGTGTTTCGTTGTACATATATTCCTGAACCGGGATTTTCGGAGCCTTGGAATCCAAACGTAACGGATTCTTGCCTTCCTTCAACCAGTCCGGATTGTAACGGAATAACGGCCAGTAACCGGACTCCACGGCCAGCTTTTGCTGATTCATCCCATAGCGCATGTTGTAGCCGTGTGCAATGCAATGGCTGTATGCGATGATGATGGAAGGCCCATTGTACCGCTCAGCTTCCAGAAAAGCGCGAACCGTTTGGGTGTCGTTTGCGCCCATAGCTACCCGGGCCACATACACATAGCCGTAGGACATGGCCATCCAGGCTAAGTCCTTTTTGGGCAGCGGCTTTCCGCCGGCAGCAAATTTGGCCACCGCACCCGTGGGGGTCGCTTTGGACATCTGACCGCCGGTATTGGAATATACTTCCGTATCCAGCACCAGTAAATTCACATCCTTGCCCGAAGCCAAAACATGATCCAAACCGCCGTAACCAATGTCGTAGGCCCATCCGTCACCGCCCATAATCCAGACGCTCTTTTTGACCAGATAGTCTGCAATGCTGAGCAGGTTTTTAGCTTCCGGCGTATTCAGATTTTTGATCTTCTTTTTTAACTGCTCCACCCGTTCTCTCTGCTCGAAGATATCCGCTTCGTCCAACTGTTTGGCGTTTAAGATCGCATCCACCAGGTCGGCGCCAATTTCATTTTTCAGCTTAAGAACCAACTCGCGTGCCTGCTCATTCTGTTTGTCGATGGTCAGCCGGAAACCTAAGCCGAATTCGGCATTGTCTTCAAACAGGGAATTGGACCAGGCCGGCCCTCGACCGTTTTCATCTTTGGCCCAGGGAGTGGTCGGCAGGTTACCTCCGTAAATCGAAGAACAGCCCGTAGCATTGGCGACGATCATCCGATCACCAAAAAGCTGTGAGGCTAACTTCACATACGGTGTTTCGCCGCAACCGGGACAAGCGCCGGAGAACTCAAACAACGGTCTCAGATACTGCGAATCTTTCACCGTATCCACCCGCAGTTTGGTGCGCTCGGGATCCGGAAGTTTCATAAAGAAATCCCAGTTTTCCCGTTCGGTTTCGCGTAACGGAATCTGCGGCGCCATATTGATAGCCTTGCGACTAGGTTCATGCTTATCTTTGACCGGACAAACTTCCACGCAAAGCTCGCAACCGGTACAATCTTCCACTGCCACCTGTAACGTGTACATGAAACCTTCCGGCCAGTCTCTGCCGCGCGCTTTACTGGCCTTAAAAGTAGGCGGCGCATTTTCAAGAAGTTTTCCGTCATAGACTTTTGGACGGATGGCTGCATGCGGACAGACGATGGCGCATTTATTACACTGAATACAAATATCCTCTTCCCACACCGGAACTTCCAGGGCCACATTGCGCTTCTCATACTGCGTCGTGGCAGAGGGAAATGTACCGTCGACCGGCATTTTACTTACCGGCAGCTCGTCGCCCTTCATGGCGATCAGCTTGGCCGTAACGTCTTTCACGTACTCCGGCGCATTTTCAGGCACCGGCGGTACCAGATCGATATTGCTGGTTACTTTGTCCGGGTATTTGACTTCGTGCAAATGGTTCAGCGCCTGATCCACGGCATTAAAATTCATCTTGACGATTTGTTCGCCCTTATTGCCGTAGGTTTTCTGAATGGCATTTTTAATTTTCTGAATGGCTTCTTCTTTGGGCAGTACGCCGGAAATCGCAAAGAACGCCGTTTGCATGATCGTGTTGATGCGCGGTCCCATGCCGGTTTCTTTCGCCACCTTGTATGCGTCGATGACATAAAATTTAAGCTTCTTCTCAATGATGCGTTGCTGGGCGATGCGCGGCATTTTATCCCAGACTTCGTCTTTGTCATACGGACTATTTAACAGGAAAATGCCACCTTCTTCGGCATTTTCGAGAATATCGTATTTTTCCAGAAATACCCACTGATGGCAGGCCAGAAAATTGGCTTTGGAAATCAGATAGGTGGAATGGATCGGCTTTTTACCGAATCTCAAATGAGAAATGGTCATGGAACCCGATTTTTTGGAATCGTACACAAAATATCCCTGGGCATAATTTTCGGTTTCTTCGCCGATGATTTTAATCGAGTTCTTATTCGCCCCGACCGTTCCATCAGCGCCCAAACCGTAAAACATTCCGCGCACCACATCCGGAGACTCGATGTGAAAATCTCGATCCCATTCCAGACTTGTATGGGTCACGTCATCAATAATACCGATAGTGAAATGATTTTTAGGTTTGTCTTTTTTCAATTCATCCAGCACCGCTTTCACCATGGCCGGCGTGAATTCCTTGGAAGATAATCCGTAACGTCCGCCGATGATGGTCGGGAAATCTTCCAGATGCAAATATCCCTCGGCTCTGGCTTCATTAAAAGCGTCCACCACATCCAGATACAGCGGTTCGCCGTTGGCTCCCGGCTCTTTGGTTCGATCCAGCACCGCAACGGACTTGGTTGTTTTCGGGAAGGCATTAATAAAATCTTTCACCGAAAACGGGCGGTATAAACGCACCTTGAGCACGCCGACTTTTTCATCGTGGTTTTGTATTAAATACTCCACCGTCTCATGTGCCGCTTCCGCGCCGGAACCCATCAACACCACCACCCGTTCGGCTTCGGGATGGCCCACATAATCGAACAGATGGTACTGACGGCCGGTTATCTTGGCAAACTTGTCCATGGCTTCCTGGACGATCCCCGGCATTTTCTGGTAGAACGGATTCACTGTTTCCCGGCCCTGGAAATAGACATCGGGATTCTGCGCCGTACCGCGGATAAAAGGATTATCCGGGGTCATAGCACGCTTACGGTGCTCGCGTACCAGTTCGTCGTCGATCATCTGGCGCATATCGTCTTCGGTGAGCTGCTCCACTTTCTGCACTTCGTGCGAAGAGCGAAAACCGTCGAAAAAGTGCAGAATAGGCACCCGGCCGGCCAAGGTGGCGGCCTGGGCAATCAACGCGAAATCCATGATTTCCTGAATCGAATTTGAAGCCAACAGTGAAAATCCCGTCTGTCGCACTGCCATGACGTCCGAATGATCGCCAAAAATCGACAACGCCTGCGCCGCGATCGAACGGGCGGAAACATGAAACACTGTTGCGCTCAATTCACCGGCGATTTTATACATATTTGGAATCATTAACAACAAACCCTGAGATGCCGTAAAAGTGGTCGTCAGAGCACCGGTCTGTAAAGCACCATGCACCGCACCCGAAGCGCCGCCTTCGCTCTGCATCTCCATTACCCGGGGCACTGTCCCCCAGATGTTTTTTTCGCCACGCGCCGACCATTCGTCTGCGTGCTCTCCCATGGGAGAGGAAGGCGTAATCGGATAGATGGCTATGACTTCATTCACCCGATGCGCAACATAGGAGGCTGCTTCATTTCCATCTATCGTGACCATTTTTCGTTCCATAATCAACTCCTTCCGTTTATCTATGAAGGTTCCCGTATTTGCTTGTTCGTTTTATTGCAGAATTATAAATTTACACAAAAAATATGCCAAACATAAAAAAAATTAACCGCCATAAATAATCGGTTAATTTTTATACGATTACTACGCGTTCTGCTAGCTTTTTTTTCTTGCTTTCATTCTATTTTTTCTCATATTCAGGTTTTTATATTCATTATATTCCCATTTATAGGAAGACTTTCCTTATTAGCAAGCTATATGCGCTTTCCAATAAAAAGTTTTCCGCCACTCATTTGATATGGATTGGCGAATATCGTAAATTTATTAGCGAGGTAAAATACAAAGATTAACCATAAAAAAAAAGAAGGTTTTGATATGAAAATTTTATCGCAGCGCGGACAGGTTATGCC
>CAZJNP010000183.1:0-6059 GCA_964547355.1 uncultured Calditrichaceae bacterium | reverse complement strand
GTATGTACGAATACTGGGAGAAAGAACTGAGGTAAAAGCCGGTACGGGCGGGCTTCACACCCATGCATAATTGCAAAGGTCGGCATCATTGATGGTAGAACGCAGAATTAAAGTTTATGCCTAACTGTTCATTCTCGTTCCAAGATAGACTTGCGATTTGTGCATACACAACAGGCATGAATGGTGGACGGTAATTCATCAGTCGCGGACATGAAGTTTGCGACTACCGACGGTCAATAAAAAACCCAAACGCACCAACAAGACCATTTATATACGATTGTTAATAAAAATGGATTGCTACTGCCAAATTCCTGAATTAATTTATTGAAAAATTCTTGGAAGATCGCATCATGAAACGGCGTCAGTTTCTTCAAAAAATTTCCGTTGTTTCGGCCGCAGGGGCGCTGGGAATGGGAATACCATTTCCCTTTTCTGCTTACGGCAAAGACTTCGCACCTACTATTTCAAAAGTTGTCATTAAACGACAAGAGATGATCAAGTCTGTTGGTTCGCCGGTTGACACGGAGCGATTGATTGCCGCTCTGGACGCCGGCCTTCAGGCTTTTTTCGATAAAGACCACCCACTGGAAGCCTGGCGTCACGTAGCCCGCCCCGGTGAAGTGATCGGCATAAAGGTGAACTGCCTGTCCGGCCGCGGCTCCACCCATCCCGAACTGGTGCAGGCAATCATTGAACGGTTGCAGCAAATCGGAATCAGAGCTCAGGATATCATCGTGTGGGACCGGCTCAACCGTGACCTGGAAGAAGCGGGTTTCAAAATCAACACTGAGGGCAAAAGGCCGCGCGTCTTTGGCAACGACGCTGTGGGTTTTGATGACCGACTGGAGACCTACGGTCAGGCGGCCAGTCTGGTAACCCGCACCGTAACACGCCTGGTGGACGGAATTATTAACCTGCCCAATCTGAAGGATCACAGCATTGCCGGGGTAACCGTTTCATTAAAAAGCATGTTCGGTGCTATTCATAATCCAAACAAATACCATCTGAATGTGGGCGACCCGTATATCGCGGATGTGAATATGCTACCCTCTATCCGCTGTAAAATCCGGTTAAACATCTGCGACGCCATCGAAGCACAGTACGAAGGAGGCCCTTCCTACATGCCCCAATGGCGCTGGCCGCTGAACAGCTTGCTGATCAGCCGGGATCGGGTGGCTTTGGATTACATCGGGTGGCAGATCATCGAAAAACAACGCAAGGAGAAAGGACTCCCTTCCTTGAAGGAAAGCGGACGGGAGCCTACCTACATTTCTTCTGCCGCTCAGAGGGGATTGGGAACTAATAACCCGAATCGGATTAAAATAGTAAGAGTGTGAACAAAGAGGGGTAAAGGTATAGGGTATAGGGAATATGAATTAAAGTGGATAAGGAGTGTAACCATCTCTATCTTTTCACCATTCTCTATACCACGTTGCCTTATACCATATACCCATAAAACCTCCTGCAACCAAAAAACGGAGCACCATGCGGACGAACCGTTTAAAAACAAAGACGCTATTTGATCAGACAGAACCGTTTAGCGCGGATCAGCTGCCCCAGGAGCGGCTACCCGCCTTACCGGTGGATCGGCGCCATTTTCTGAAATTATCCTTAGCGGCAGGTGCTGGCCTTGCGACCTGCGCGCTTCTTCCTCCAACGGCTTCCGGCGGCACGGGCGGCGACGAAGACGCAAAATTCATCCGCGAGGCGCTCTATTACGAGAAGCTGCCCCATCGAAAAATCCGTTGCCTGCTCTGCCCGCGGGAGTGCGTCATCGACGACCACGAGCGCGGCTACTGCGGCGTACGGGAAAATCGCAACGGGAAATATTACACGCTGGTTTACGGCCGAGCCTGCACCTACCATATCGACCCGATTGAAAAAAAACCGCTGTTCCATTTTCTGCCGGGAACCACCGCTTTTTCCGTTGCCACTGCCGGTTGCAACGTCAACTGTAAGTTTTGCCAGAACTGGCAAATCTCCCAGGTCACGCCAGAGCAGGTGCGCAGCATTGATCTGTCGCCGGAAAAACTGGCTAGAACAACCGAGTATTACAGCATTCCAACCATCGCCTACACCTACAACGAGCCGACGATCTTTTTTGAATACATGATCGATGCGGCGCGGGAAGGGCATCGCCGGAACATCAAAAGTGTCGTGATCACAGCGGCGTATATTCAACAAGAGCCGTTAAAAGAGCTCTGCCAGACGGTGGATGCGATTAAGGTGGATTTAAAGGCTTTTTCCGAAAAATATTATAAAGAAATCGTAAACGGCGAGCTAAAACCGGTTCTCGACGCCCTGATCACCATGCGGACAATGAAAATATGGACGGAGATTGTCTATCTGGTAGTGCCTACTCTGAATGATTCAGAGACCGAGATTACCAATCTTTCGCGCTGGATCAAACAATACCTCGGCGCGGACGTACCTATCCACTTCACACGCTTTTATCCCCAGTATTTATTGAAGAATCTTCCGCCCACACCGGTTAGTACGTTGAATCGTTGTAAACAAATCGCTGATGCCGAAGGTCTGCATTACGTGTACGTCGGAAATGTGCCGGGTCATCCAGCGGAAAGCACCTATTGTCCCCATTGCGGTAAGAAGTTGATTGACCGCTACGGATACTCGGTAACCATTTCCGGTTTGAATGAGGGGCACTGTACCAATTGCGGACAGGAGATTCCGGGCATCTGGTCATAACCGCCAAACAATCTTAACTTTTCAGGCATTACTTTTGGACAGGATAAACTGAATCGCTAGGATCAAAAGTTTTACTTCCGTTTCAAAAAAGTATTGAAGGATTTTTTGGCTTTTTTCGTTGAAATTCCCTTTAAAATATCAGGTTAGAACAGCCATCCTGGTGATATACCCGAAAATACCGGCAGATCAAATTCAACCATACCCTTTTCAACCAAGCCGAGCAGATTAAACCTAAAAAAAAGGCTGAGAACGGCGCCGGAAATTTATCCGGTCACGTTCTCAGCCTTGAATGGTAAAACTATATGTATTTATTTGATGAGCAGCATGCGACGAATTTTAACGAAGCTTCCGGCTTTTATCCGATAAATATAAATCCCGGAAGAAACTTTTTGCCCGCTATCGTTTCTGCCGTCCCATCGGGCGGTATAAAAATCCGCATTTTGAAAACCGCTAACCAATGTGCGCACCTTTTGTCCTTGCGCGTTAAAAATATCCAGCTCCACATATCCCGCTTCCGCCAATTGGTACTTAATGGTCGTCGTGGGATTAAATGGATTCGGAAAGTTTTGCTCCAGAGCAAAAGTGGCCGGTTTAACGGCAGAACCGTTTCCGATGCCGGAAATGATTGGATCAAGCGTGAAATTAACATTAGAGGTAGTGTCCTGGTTCACTGCGATATCTGTAACGGACTCCGGAGAGGAAGTGTAGCTATCCATGGCCGGTCTTACGTCGTAGGTGCCGGTATCCAGTTCGGCAAAGGCATAATAACCGTTCACATCGCTATAGGTCGTGTCGTTTAAACTACCGCTTAAGTAAACGGGCACTCCGCTATCATCATCGTTATCGGTTAAATCCACATACCCCTCGATCAAACCTTTTCCACGTAAAATGCGAAACGCATAATAACCTGAAGCTGGCGTTTCACTGGCATTCTGATTATTGGAAATATCAATGGCTTTAATTTTGTAGAATACGGAATCATTCACCTGCGCGGTAAACGGGAACTGTCCGGAGTAGGTATCGCCACCGGCTGCGCTCAGGCCGAATGATTGATCGAGCGTTTTTTGGTTTACTGAATAATAACAGATCACCGTGTCCACACCGTAATTATCGGTTACGGTTGCGGTAACTGTGGCCGGCCAATCCTGCTGCGCCTGATCCTCCAGGGGCGTATGGGTAATCACCGGTAAGATCGTATCCGCACCTACGTGAAATGTGTAGAGCGTATCCGGTGGATTGGGCGGATCGTAAGTAACCTGATCGGCCTGATCCACTACGGCAATATAGTAGGTAATATCGATGTTGTCACCAGAGGCAGGAATATCCGCGCGGTACTCATCGGCATTACCGGTGGGCTGCATCAGCAGCGTGTCGGAGGGAGAGCCAACACCCCAAATAACCCATAAGCGATTTTCATCCAGTGGTTGCGGCCCGGGCGTAATAGTAGCGATCACCGGGTAGTCGCTCTGGTAATCATCCGTATCGCTAAGAGGCGTATGGTTAATGGTCGCCATATAATCATCCCAGTTCGCCAGACCATGGGCGTCAAAATGGAGAACGATTACGGAGAGGTGCTCTCCACCATAGAGATCACGGTCGGCTTGAATGTAGGCCTGGGCGCCATCCTGCAAGCCGGGGTTATATCCCCAGAGATAATGCGCCTGAATAAACAGTTCATCCGTCAGTGTGCGTCCAAGATCATCCCAAATTTCCATCAGAGCCGACGACCAGATTTGTCCGCCATCGTGCCCATATACATAATCGTCCGGATAGACCCAGTCCAGGTCGCATCGTCTGCCGTTCCAGAATTCATTGTGGCCGTCCCAGTTAAATACATAGCCCCAATGGTAGGTATTTACTGTCTTGGAATAAGAAGCGGCCCAATAATCGGAACTGCCCTCCTGCAAGGATTGAGTTTCTCCCCAATAGGACATGCCGCCAGTCAGATTTGTCTGAAAAGAATGGGCGTGTTCGTGCCAGATGACGTCCGCATCTTCAGCGTCGTCCACACCGCCCTCGCCAAAGGCGACGTAATTATCCCCGTCAATGTAATGGGAATTATCGTCGCCACTCAAGCCGTGCGGGTCTGCCTGAAACTGTCTTTGGGCCGGTTCGTCGTAACCCAAATCAACGATCAGATGGCGAGTAGAAAGATCGATGTGGTAGTACACCATCACATCTTCAAATTCCTGCTGATTGCGCGTATACTGGAACCCGGCAGAATCGGCCAGTTCCGGGAAGGTGTCGGAAGGGCTTTCCCGGTCCGCCAGCACCGCATAAGGACCCTCCAGCTTGTATAAACCGTTTTGGTAGGTAATATCGCGCAAAACCACTTCCACCCGTTCGTCGTTCAACACGTTCGAGTCCTGATCGCTGTTGTCGGTGTAGGCACCGCCATAATCCACACCGGCAGTGGTCAGGGGATCGGGGTTCCAGATCAGTCCCCGGCCGTTTGCAAGCATGCGGCGATCGCGTACATTTGTGATTCTGCCATCGGCAGCGTTGACCATGACTTCCCAATTTCCCAGCGGCTGTTCGGTGGGAATCCGCACCTGCCAGCAAAGTTCCGTGCCGCGATCATTGCTCTCAAAAAGCACCAGGCGGACTCGTTCTTGCCCGAAAAGTTTTCCGGTTACATTTAAATATTGTCTCGCGATTTCCAGGGCGTCATTTTCTTTAATTTGAGCCCGATAGGGCACTACGTTGACGTTTTGCCGGAAGCTATTCGCCACAAAGGTCACCACATTTTGCGGATTGATCGTTACCACCAATCGTGCTCCGAACACCGGAATACCTTCGATGACCTGATCGAAATGCACATGAGCCCCGCCTTTGGAATACTTGATTTCCCGGGTTTGAAGAGAGGAAAGATTCTCGTCCAGTCCGAATTGTGCGGCGTGATCTTTTAAATAAGCGCGTGCAATCTGCTCAGCACTGCCAATATAGCCGTCGGCATATTCATCATATTTATAACGAAATATTCCTGTTTTCTGATCAATTCTACCGCCAGGATAAATAAGCGTTTTATAACGTTTAATATTATCTTTGATTAAAGGGGAAGGATTCCAACGCCCTGCGGCTTGAGAGGAAGAAAAAACAGCCATGACTAAAAATAGTACCAAAGGTTTAAAGTTCATACATTTTCTCCTTAAATTATAAATTATTGCAAAAAAAAGATCACCTTTTCTATTTGAACAAAATCATAATAATTCCAACCTATTCCAATGATATGGTTCACATTTTTTGGAAGAAATATCCAGAAATATCTAAAAAACGAAAAAAATAGTTAAAATAATCCAATCTTGGCAAATTCTTCCTTGAGCTGTTGAGGATTGTTAAACAGTAAGGAGGAC
>CAZJNP010000182.1:0-6095 GCA_964547355.1 uncultured Calditrichaceae bacterium | reverse complement strand
CTATTAATAACGACTACACGGGATGACCGGTCGGCATATATAAATTTTACTTCCTTGCCTTCAACCTTTTGATAGTAGCGGTAAATATTTTTCAAGGACTTTACAGCATTCAGGAAATGCTTTGCTTTCTGTAACTCAGGTTTCTCATTGTCCCAAACACCTTTTTCAATGCTTAAATCATCAGCTTGTGCAAGCATATAAACACAGAAATCCGATAGACTCATCTCTAATTCACCTGCCCGTGCTGTTATCTCTTCCTTTAACTTGTTTGGCACCCGAAAAGAGATAACGGATGTATTGCCACGAGATGTATCACTTTCTTCATCTGAGAGGTTGACCTCCTTATAATATTTTTGTTCCATCATTTTAAATTTAATTTTAAATAAATAAAATAAGTATTAAATTTAGTCGCTAATCAAACTAAAAATGGAGGTACAAGATGCGTTTATTTTTACTGTTTGTTTTTTTATTCTCCCAGGTGGTATTTGGACAGACCATTGCGTATACCAGCTTTGAGGAACCCAGTACGGGCGGTAAATATACGGATACCGGAGACGCGGCTACAGATCATGCTTTGCAAAATAATGACGGGCAGGCGGCTGTGAATTACACTTCAACCGGCGGGGAATTGGGATTCTCTTCCTATTACTATAACACATTGAATGATGTGGGATTAACCGACGGCGATTATGTGGGCGTTACCGACTATACGGGTACGGTCGGCAGCTTTCAGGACGGTACGAAAGGCTTCCAGATGTCCGATATCGACGGGTTAATGGTGACCACACTGGATACGGTGGATGTGAGCGCTTATGCCTCGGTACAGGTTTCGGTGTGGTATTTTCTTAACGATGATTCCTATGAGAGCGCCGATTACGCGCGTATCTGGGTTTTGCTGGATGGCAAGGATACGCTCAACTTACTGGACACCAGAGGTCAGGATATCGATGATCTGGGGATTGAAGGTGAATGGAAAGAAGTAGTGGCTCAGATTTCCGGCCACAGCAAGATTAATATCCAGTTAGCCTTACAATGCAACAGCGGAAACGAAGCCATTTATTTTGACAATATCAAAATCATGGAAGGCGGTTCGGTGAATATTTCGCCGCAGGTAAACGAACGGAATGTTTCTGCACTGGTTCCTTTGGCCACGGAAGATTTAATCGATACGGTCCAGGTCTTTGACGATGGAACGCTGGTTCGGGTGCAACTGCAGTACGCAGTCAATGACGGCGATACGGTTAGCGTGGATATGACCGCGCTCGGTTATGATTCTCTGTATGTGGGAAGTATTCCGGCCAGCGCTTACAACGACGGTGACCGGGTGTTCTACCGCGTGGTCGCGGAAGACGATCAGGGCGCAGTGACCTATTCTAACGAGCATCGCTTCTTTGCCGGAACCACACCCATCGCCCAGCTAAAACAGCCAGGTCCGGATCAGGTGTTGCAGTATGCCGGTTATTTTGCCCGCACCACCGGTGTGGCTACCGTCAGCAACGGCGTGTTCGATCCGAACAATCTGAATGTTTATATTCAGGATGAAGCCTACGGCGCCATCGCCATTTTTGCACCCGGGGCGGGAAGCACGGAATTTATTGCCGGACACAGCTATACGATCGTCGGTGAAGTCAGCCAGTACAACGGTCTGTCTCAGCTTAGTCCGGAAGACGCTCAGCGTGATATTATTGACAACGGAGAAGCCACGATACCCGATCCTTTTGAAGTGGATATCGCCACTTTGTTAAGCGGACCGGAAAGCTTTGAAGGCTTGCTGGTACGCATCAACAGCGTGGACACGCTTACGGGCGGAGATGCCTGGCCGGAAAGCGGAGTTAATGCCAACCTTCTGATTTCCGATGACGGCGGGGCGCATGAGTTGACCCTGCGTATCGATAAGGACACGGATATCGCCGGTAGTCCGGAACCCAGCTGGCCGCAGAATGTAACCGGCATATTTAGCCAGTATGATTACAGCGCGCCGTACGACGGCGGGTACCAGCTCATTCCCAGATCCGTGTCCGATTTCTCCGACGCCACGGCCATCGAAACCGGGAAGGATAACCTGCCGCTCACCCTGCGGCTTTATCCGGCTTATCCCAATCCCTTTAACCCTTCCACCACTTTGCAGTTTGACATGCCGGCGCATCTGCTGAAAGACGGACAGGTAGAACTGGCGATTTATTCGGTGTTGGGACAAAAAGTAAAAACATTGCTTACATCCGCACATGTAGGCACTAATCGCGTAGTGTGGAACGGCACCAGCGATACGGGACAAACCGTGGCGGCCGGTGTGTATTACGCGGTGTTAAAGGCCAGCGATTTGCGGCAGGCCGTAAAATTGCTGCTGGTGAAATAATTTCATCGCAATCTTGATTATCAAAGCCGTCGGCGAATGGGTCGGCGGCTTTTTTTTGTTATTGGTTCATAGTTATTTGGTTGTTGGGAAATTCCAAAGAACAAATCCCAAATAACAAACAAATTCCAAATGCCAATAATCAAAATGCCAAACAACCGATTATCTTGTGCAAAACATTCGGCTTTTGCGAACCGAAACTGAAAGCCGATCACTGATTACTGACAACCAACAACTGATCAGACTAAACGCATTCCTTTGGATCGTTGGTCTCTTTATAATTTCTTTCGGAATACAAATCTCATATGCAAATTTCATTTTCACAGTTTGCTTTTTTATTTCCTTTTTGAAATAAGCCTTCCGTTCCTTAATTTTTCTTTCGAATCAGAAAAAAAATCAAAAAACGAAGCCAGAGATGTAACATGCGTTTTATTGCGGACTTGCATATTCATTCCCATTTTTCCGTGGCGACCAGTAAAGACCTGACGCCCGAGCACCTGGATTACTGGGCACGGCTTAAAGGCATCACAGTAGTGGGTACAGGGGATTTTACCCATCCCGGCTGGATAACGGAGCTCAGGGAAAAGTTAGAACCCGCTAAACCGGGATTGTTCAAACTAAAAGACGATCTGAAACTGAAACTGCCCTTCTCCGGATCCGCGCTGGAAAATCAGCCGGTACGTTTTATGCTTACTGCGGAAATAAGCAGCATCTACAAAAAATCAGGTAAAGTGCGCAAAGTGCATAACGTCCTGTTCGCGCCCGATTTTGAAACCGTGGAAAAAATACAGCAAGCGCTCGGCCGCATCGGGAATATTACATCGGACGGACGGCCTATTCTGGGGCTGGATTCCCGCGATTTGCTCGAGATTGCCCTGGAAGCCAACCCGGATATCTTTTTTCTGCCTGCCCATGTGTGGACGCCCTGGTTCTCAGCCCTGGGGTCTAAATCGGGATTTGACTCCATCGACGAATGCTTCGCCGATCTGAGCGGATATATTTATGCGGTGGAGACCGGCCTGTCCACCGATCCGGCCATGAACTGGATGTGCAGTTTTCTGGATCGTTTTACGTTGATGTCCAACTCGGACGCCCATTCGCCGGAAAAACTGGGCCGCAACGCAAACATCTTTGACTGCGAATTATCCTACCCGGCCATGACGGAAGCCATAAAAACCGGGGGGTCGGGAAAATTTGTCGGCACCATCGACATGTTTCCGCAGGAAGGCAAATACCACTACGACGGGCACCGCAAATGCGGCGTACGGTGGGACCCTGTGCAAACCCTGGAACACAGCGGGGTGTGTCCGGTGTGCGGCAAAAAGGTGACCGTTGGCGTAATGCATCGGGTAGTGGAGCTTTCCGACCGCGACGACTTGCTGGAGCGCCCCAATCGTCTGCCCTTTTATTCAATCATTCCGCTTAAGGAAATCCTGAGCGAGATTACCGGTGTGGGTGTTAATTCCAAACAGGTGAACCGTCTGTATCTGCAACTGCTGCAGAACATCGGCTCGGAGTTTGATATTCTGCTGCATCTGCCGCAGGACGCACTAAAAGCCAAAACCGATCCGGTTCTGGCGGAAGCCATTCGCCGCATGCGCAATAAGGAAGTCCATATTCAGGAAGGATTTGACGGTGAGTTTGGGCGGATTACCGTATTTGCGCCACAGGAACGGTCTTCACGGGAAGGACAGGAAAATCTGTTTGCTTCCATGGCCGCGGAGCCGGAGATGGTGTACCGGGCCAAACGGGGTTTAATTAATTTCAGCCTGAAAGATTACCATCGCCTGAAAACGCAAATGAAGTCCGCAGAACCACAGCCGCAGGCGGCACCTGTGGTTCACAGCGAGAAGGAAACCTCTCCGGTGCTGCGCGGATTAAATGACGAACAGCGGCGGGCGGTTTTACACCATGACGGTCCCGCGCTGGTAATCGCCGGACCGGGCGCCGGAAAAACGCGCGTGCTTACCAGCCGCATCGCGCACCTGATTACCGAACGCGACATTCCGCCTCAGCACATTTTAGCGGTTACTTTTACCAATCAGGCCGCCGATGAAATGAAAAGCCGTTTATCTTCGCTTCTGTCCGGGAATAGTGAAAATGAAAAAGTGCACGTGATGACCTTTCATCGCCTGGGGTTGTTCATCCTGCAAAATTTTAGCGCACCCACAGAAGCGTTTGATCAATTCAGCATCATCGATGAGGAAGACCGGCGCTTCATTTTCAAAGAATTATTAGGTAAAGATGCCAAAACGGCCGCCGGGCTGAGCGCTGCCGTGGCGGAGATCAAACAAAAATGTCTGCCTTCGGTAGAGATCGGCGACCCGGAGCTGAAAGAAATATTTACCCGGTATCAGCAGGTTCTTAATGAAAATCAATTATGGGACATCGAAGACTTGATTTACCGTCCGGTATTAATAATGCAGGCAGACCAGGAAGTGCGCTGCAACGTCCGGGATCAATTTCGCTGGGCGCTGGTGGACGAATATCAGGATGTGAATCAGGCCCAATACCGGTTGTTGCGTCTGCTGTATCCCGAAGCGCAAAGTAATCTGTTTGTCATTGGCGATCCGAATCAGGCCATTTACGGCTTTCGCGGCGCACAGGTGGGCTACATCCGCCGCTTTAAGGAAGACTATCCTCAGGCGATCACATACCGATTGAAGAAAAGTTATCGCTGTTCTCAGAATATTCTGAACGCTTCCGCCGATATTTTGTCCGCGTCTGATTCCACGTTAGAAGCGTTGGAACAGGGGGTGAAAATCAGGATTGTGAATGAGGCTACGGAAAAAAGCGAGGCCGAGTTTGTGGCCCGGACCATCGAGCAGATGATGGGTGGCGTGCATTTCTTTTCCATGGACAGCGGAATCAGCGCGGGGCAAAAAAGCGGCGCCATCGAAAGCTTTTCCGATTTCGCCATTCTCTGCCGTACCACACACCTGATGCCTGCGGTGGAAAAAGCGCTCAACGACCACCGGCTGCCCTATCAGAGAATCGGTACGGAATCCCTGTTTAAAGATAAGCAGATAAAGAATGTTTTAACGATTTTTGACTTAGTGGTAGGACGGAGCAACGGCGTTCTGGTGAAGAAAATGAAGATCACCGGGCTTTCCAAAGAATGGTTGCAAAATTTACGAGCGCAGCTTTCGCAGCGTGGCAGTGTGCAGGATAAACTCCGGCTTATCCTTTCCGCGCTGCCGGATGGGCAGAAACCGGCGAAAAGATGGCAGGAATTGCTGCTGTATGCAGCGGAACGATTCACACAGGATGTGGACGGTTTCCGGCGTTTTGCCCGCCTGGGCAGCGGCAGCGATTTTTACGATCCACGGGTGGAAAAAATTTCGCTGATGACCATGCACGCGGCCAAAGGACTGGAATTCAACTGTGTGTTTGTGGTTGGTCTGGAAGATCAAATTCTGCCTTATGCCTTATTTAAAGAACGTCCGGACGATCCAGCAGAAGAAGAACGCTTGCTGTATGTGGCCATGACGCGCGCCAGGCAATATCTTTTTTTAAGCCATGTAAAACGCCGCTTTCTGAAGGGAAGGGAATGGCATCTGGAGCCCAGCCCCTTCTTAAGTAGGATTGAAAGGACGTTGACAGAGTTTGAGCAGAGCACGCGAAAGCGAAAACCACGTAAGGACGACAATCAGCTCAGTTTGTTTGATTAGGGGAAAAATAGCCTTGGGCTGACGCAAATTTCAAACAACAAATTCCAAATTCCAAATTTCAATTTTCAAAG
>CAZJNP010000181.1:0-6119 GCA_964547355.1 uncultured Calditrichaceae bacterium | reverse complement strand
TCTCCGGATCGTCCTTGATGAGCTTGCGGCCTTCTTCAAAGGTCACCCCGGCCGGTGTGTAGCCACCCTCGTAAACGGCGTGGCAGGAGGTCTGGTCGGACAGCAATTCCACTTTGATGTCGTGCCGGTCGATGTATTCCAGCAGGTCCACCACATTGCCGTGGTAGGCGATGGAAACCGGTTCCTTTTTACGCTTGTACTCGTCCATCCAGCGGGCAATCTGATCCAGATCGTCGGAAACCAGTTTCACCCAGCCCTGGGATTTACGCGTTTCGATGCGGCTGTAATCCACTTCGGCGATCACCCCAATGCCGCCGGCAATTTCGATGGCTTTGGCCTGTGCGCCGGACATGCCGCCCAGTCCTGAAGTAACGTAAAAGATGCCGCGTAAATCCTTGTCTTCCGGAATGCCGAGATAAAGCCGGCCGGCGTTCAGCACGGTAATGTAGGTGCCGTGCACAATGCCCTGCGGCCCAATATACATCCAACCGCCGGCAGTCATCTGGCCGTAATTGGAAACGCCCATGGCCGCCAGTTTTTTGAAATGCTCCGGATTATCCCACTGTCCCACGATGAGCCCGTTGGTATTGATGACCCGCGGCGCCATTTCGTGCGAAGGAAACAGACCCAGCGGATGGCCGGATTGAATCACCAGCGTCTGATCCGGCTGCATGATTTCCAGATATTTCTTGACTAACAGATACTGCATCCAGTTCTGAAAAACCTGACCGGTTTCGCCGTAGGTGACCAGTTCGTACGGGTACAAAGCCACGTCAAAATCCAGATTGTTGTCTATGTTTACCTGCAGGGCGCGGGCTTCCAGAATACCCTTGTATTCATCCACCGGTTTGCCGTAAATGCGGCCTTCGGGACGGAAACGGTAGCCGTAAATGCGTCCCCTTGTGCGCAGCTCTTCCAGAAATTCCGGCGCTAACGTTTCGTGCAGCTCTTCGGGGATGTAGCGCAAAGCGTTTTTCAGCGCGATGATGGTTTCGTGTTTGTTCAGGTTAAAGCCCCGGCTGGGCGCGCGCCGGATGCCCGGTTCAAATGTTTTTTCAGGCGGCAACTCGGCGGGTAGTTTAATGGTCATGGCCTGTGAAATATCAAAATTCGTCATGATCGCTTTCTCCGGTTATATTTTTCAGCGTTGGAATTCTTTAATAGTGCAACTCAATTATAATCAAAAAAACAGTAAAAATCATGAGAAAATGAAGTTATTTTTTGGATTTTTGTCCTAAGATTAACGGGCGTGTGATTACAAAGGTAGTTTTCAGTTCTCGGTTATCAGTTTTCGGTTTTCAGTTGTCAGTTTTCTTGAAATCGTAAAATTTTGTTCGGATGAGAGGGTTTTTTTGAGACTTTTGCAGCAACGTTTTGTATGAAATTTGGGTGATTGAAATTTGGAGTTTATTTGGTGTTTGGATTTTGTTATTTGGAATTTAACAAAAGTTTGTCCGCATCCGGAGATTTGCACGCATTTTTTATCCTTTTATGGAAGCCAGCAGTTCTTCCAGCTCCAGGTGTGCGGCTTCCCATTCCGCTTCTTTTTGCGGAAGAAGGTCAAGGATTTTTTTGTACTCCCGGTTCAGCCGGGCGCTTTCCTCACCGTTACGGTAGGTTTCCGGATCGGCCAGTGCCTGCTCGATTTGCGCTTTGTTTTCTTCCAGCGCTTCAATTTCTTTTTCCAGCAGGTCGATCAGTTTTTGTAGTCGGTTGCGCTCCTTACTGACGGCCTGACGCGCTTCGGCCGCTTTGCGCTTTTGTTCCTTGCTTTTTTTTACCGTACTGTTTTTTTGCAATGGGTCGGCGTTTTTGGTCTGTTTTGGGGCTTGTTCTTTTCTGTTCAGATAATCGCTGTAGTTCCCGGCATAGTCGCGTAACGCGCCCTGATCGATTTCGATGACGCGGTGAATCAGCTTGTCCAGAAAATAGCGGTCATGGGAAATGAGCAGCAGGGTGCCGTCGTAGTCCTGCAGAGCCTGCTCCAGGGCTTCTTTGGATTGCAGGTCCAGATGGTTTGTCGGCTCGTCCATAATCAGGAAATTGCATGGCGAAAGCAGGATTTTGGCCAGAGAGACGCGCGCCTTTTCCCCGCCGGACAGGACGCGAATGGGTTTGTGAATATCGTCTCCACTGAAATGAAAAATTCCCAAAATATCCCGCAGCCGGTCGCGAAAGCTGGCGGCCGCTGTGGATTCCACTTCTTCGTAAATGGTTTTGGAAAGATCCAGCGCGTCGATCTGATGCTGGGCATAGTAACCCACATGGACGCGTTGTCCCAGTGTAAGCGTGCCCTTTTGCGGCTGCAGTTCTCCAGAGATGAGCCGGGTAAGCGTGGTTTTTCCGGCGCCGTTAACCCCCACCAGAGCCGCTTTTTCACCGCGGAACATCTGTAGATGAATATCTTTTAGCACCCAGTCGTTTTCGTATCGAAACCACAGGTTGCTGATCTGAAGCACCTCCTTGTAACTGGGGACGTCGGCTTTGATTTTGAATGAGATCGTTTGGAAATCTTCCGGCAGCTCGATCGTTTCCATTTTTTCCAGTTGTTTGATCCGGCTCTGCACCTGTGCGGCCTTGGTGGCTTTGTAACGAAAACGGTTGATGAACCGTTCCAGCCGCTCGCGCTCTTCCTGCTGTTCTTTGATTTTTTTGATGAGCTGGTCATGAAACAGCGCTTTCTGGCGTTCATAAAAATGGTAATTCCCGACATAGTGGGTGAGCTTGCCGTTGAATAGCTCGGCGATTTCATCGGCCAGGCGATCGATAAAGAAACGGTCGTGAGAGACAATAATCATGCTGCCGGAAAAACTGCGCAAATAGCCTTCGACCCATTCCAGTGAAGGCAGGTCCAGATGATTGGTGGGTTCGTCGAGCAAAAGCAGTTGGGGCTCCTGCAGTAATAATCGTGCTAAATACACGCGCATGCGCCATCCGCCGCTGAACGCGGACAAAGGCTTTAAAAATTCGGACTCTTTGAATCCCAGCCCGGCCAGAATTTTTTTGGCCTCGTATTCCAGTTCATAGCCCCCCAACTGAGAATAACGCTGTTCCAGAGTGCCCAGCCGCTCGATGAGGGCGGAATGGTTGCCGGATTGTAGCTCAAGTTGTTCGTGAATGCGCTGAATCTGGTCGTAAACCTGAACGGTTTCCCGCCGGCCTTCCATGGCCAAATGAAGCACCGGTCGGTCGTCCAGCGCCACCTCCTCCTGGGGCAGGTAACCAATGGAAAAATCCCGGGGACGGATGATTTCGCCGGCGGTGGGTGTGAGGTCGCCGGTAATCATCCGCAGTAAAGTGGTTTTCCCGGTGCCGTTGGGCCCAATTAAGGCGATGCGCCGCTTTGCGCCGATGGTCCAGGTGATGTCCCGTAAGATAAATCGTTCGCCGATGGCGTATGTCAGGTTCCGGATGTGCAGCATTTACCAACCTACCGTTTCTCTGGTTTTACAGGAATTGCCCGCAGTAAAAGAGCCGTCCGTAAGACGCGAATTTTCTCGGGTCTTTTCAGCAGATCTCGACCGTTAAGAATTTCATGTCCTTCCATACGATAAGTGAACGTGAATCGGTCAATTCAAAAAAATAATTTATTGAATGCAATGGGAAGGTTCAAACATAAATAAATCCGGTGCTCAACGGACACCCGGATTTCAGATCGGATGGCGAATCAAAAAATTTCCAGAGAAGTGGCTGCTTCGGTTTCCTGACCAGAATTCAGGTCTTTGATTTTAAAGGTCAGTTTGTAGTTGCCCGTATTCAACTGACTGAAATCAATAGCGGAAAATTCATAGGAAACCGGTGAAGCGCCCTGTTGTTCACGGGAAATGGCCAAAGTTTGGTTTGCCTTTTTTCTGAATATACCGGCTAGTTTCTGAAACACATTCTCACCGCTTTTAACGGGTTCGATGATTTGCTTGATTTCATAATGGGAAACGCCTTTCCGCACGGCCAGATTGTAAATCTCGAAGTACACAAAAACCGGCTGATCTTTTGCAAATTTATTCACTGGATTGGGTGCGATTTTTAATCCGTGTCGGATGAAGGGTCCGCTGCCGCCGGTGGGTTCCACATTGTAGGCTAACAGTATGTCGCTGATCGTTACCTGTTTACGCTGGGGAGGATCGTATTTCAGGCCAAAACGCGTCCCGCCGACCAGATTCGAGTCCAGATCGCGCACATGCAGCGCCAGATAGCACTGATTCATCGGGGTGTTGAATTCAAACGCCTGAATATACTGGCCGCCGTTCAATTTCAGCGTGTCGTCAGGAGTCAACGTTGCCATCTGCCTGCGTTGATCTACTTTGTCCCAGTCCTGATTAAACAAGGCGGCGCCGAATTCCAGATGCAACCGTTGACGCTTGTTGAGATTGTCATGGATGGTTTGCTCCGGTAAGCTGACGTACACCTGATAATCGTTCTTAAACTGATTGTCGAAAAAGCGGGCCACATTAATGTGCAGGGGAATGACCCGGTGTTCCTGCATCCAGGTAGAACGTTCTTTGCCCAGCGCTTCGGAGGTTTTAACGGAAGCAATATTGCGCAGCTCATGTAATATGGAATTGCGTTCCAGTTCGTCGCCGGACATCAGATAACGGTCCAGGTCTCTGTCCCAACCCAGCCGTGCTTCGATCATACGGAAATCGGTGGGCACCGGTACCAGCCGCCAGTCGTTAGGCGGGGCATGCTTGGCAATTTCGAAATGGAAGATGATTTGCGGATTGTAGGGTGTCGCTTTGTAAAACCAGGATTCGTTCGATTCCACATCCATCTCAGTCGTTTTTGCGATTTCATCCGGTTGGCCGTAGCGAATGAACACCATTCCCTTGTCATTGAATTTGGTGTTGCGTTTAAATGCCAGTGGCATATTGATCAAATTTAACTGGTCGGGATTGTTGGCATCCACGCGCAGTCCGTCAAAGATGTATTCTTTTTCGGCTACGATCAGGCGGCGGTAATGCTCAGCCAAACGCAAATTGGTCTCCGCGCTGCTGAGCGGATTTTTACGGATCCAGAAACGGTGGTAGAATTTTTTAATATCGTTCAGGCTGCGAAACGGGGTGGTTAAATCCTGATCGGACATGATGTACATGGCGTCGTCGAAAATGAAGCGAATTTCGTTAAAAGATTTTAAACCGTCCACGGCTTTCCAATAGGTTTGTTCGGCTAATTTGGGACGATTAGTTTGGTAGTAAAGCCGAACCTGAGAAAGCAGCACTGGTACTTTGGAAAAGGAAAGCGATTTGTTGAGGACAAGCGTGAAGAGGGAATCCGCTTCCTCAAACCAGCCCATGCGACGGTATTTTTCACCTAAAAAATACAGCGCATAATCGGTGTGTCGGTTGTTCAGCCATTTGATCTGGTAATTATCCGGTGCATCCTGACCGAATGTGAATACATTTTTTCCACCGTTGCGCAGGAAGAGATCATACAATTGAAAAAGCTGATAATTTACATTGTGAAGTTCTGGTTTAAGGCGGATTTGCCGGGAGCACAAATCGATGGCGCTTTCGTAATCGTCCTGATCTTTTTTAAGCAGGGCGTATTCGTATAGCACCTGTTTAAACATGGAATCCTGCCGGAGCACCTTTTCGAAATGTTTTTTGGCGTTGTTCCAGCCCAGCCTGCGGCTCACCGGATCGGCGAATGTGACCGATTCCCGGTCGCAGATGCCCATCAGGTAATGGGCTTCCAGATGTTTTTTGTCTCGCTTTAATACTTCCTTCAGCCAGTGCTTGGCACGGCCCCATTCTTTCTGTTTCATGCGCATGCGGGCTAAAAACAGATAAGCCGTTGGTTCATCGGAATGCAGGTCTCTGGCTTGTAAAAAGGCTTTTTTCGCCTGATCGTACGCACCCTGTTTCTGGTATTCCTGGCCCTGCGCGATGAGCCGTTCGTACCGGCTCATTTCCTGGGCCACGCCTTGACAAAGAAGCGTAAAAAGCAGAAAAAACAGGAGCGTAAAATTATAATATTTCTTCTTCAATTTCATTTGAATCACCTTATTGATAATCTCAAATTAGAATAGAAGTTCTGAAAATTAAATTCAAGTGTTTTTTAGAATAATACGATTTTACTGTAAGAAAAGTTTATTTTTTAAAACGGATAAGCTTCCACTGTAG
>CAZJNP010000180.1:0-6127 GCA_964547355.1 uncultured Calditrichaceae bacterium | reverse complement strand
ATATAAATATCCGTAAGCTTCCTTGTGCGTCATTGGGTAAATCGTTTTTTATAAAAGAGCTACAGGATGCTTTGTGGTTGAATTAATATTTTGTTCGAAGGGACTACGATGCGGACTCTTTTTCTTTTGGTTTTTGTACTCACTTTTTGCAGTTATTTAACAGCACAAAGCGATATGAACAATTTAAAAGCGTCCTTAGAATTTTCCGACAGCTCTTCCGGAGCGTTAGTAATAACGGAAAAGGAAATAACCGATCTGCCGGTACGCGGGTTTCAGGCGTATTTGGAACTGTTGCCGGGAGTTATCGTGCAGGACGGCCTGCTTCACGTCCGGAGCGGGGGTGCGATGGAAAACAGCTATTGGATCAACGGTTTTAATTTGACCAACCCGTTTAATCTGCCCGGCATTCATGTGATTCCCGAAGCCATTCGGCAGATGCGCGTTTTGCCAGGAAATTTTTCATCCAATATTAACGCGGATGGCGTTGCTCTCATTGCCACCGATCTGAAATCGGGTGGCCCCGGCTTTCATTTTAAAGCGGATGTTCAAAGCGATCAATTGGCGCCTGCCGGCGGAAAGTTCTTGGACACCTATTCCTACCGCGAACGCATATTCACGGCGGTCGCCGGTGGTTCACTGTTTCGCAGACACACCTTTTTCATCGCCGTGGAAAATCATGAAATGGGTGATTACCGTAAACGCCGGAGCCGGGGATTCCGGTTTGAAGGTTTAGCGGATTCGAATCCTGCCAATAGTTCCCTTTACGAACAACCGGACTCGGTAAATCTGAGCTATCCCGAGGGGTTTACACCGGGTAACAGCAGCCGCCGCAATGCGGCAAATATGTTTTTAGTTTTTGATTTCCGTCCGTTAACCATTAAGCTCACCGGTTTGTATGACTGGCATAAGTTTTATTTTACCAACAGGCCCATGTTGTCCATGTTAAACGATCGCCGTTTTTACACGATTCAGAACAGCGCATTTTTGGGTGCGGACTTCCGCTATGACCTGAGCGGACAAAGTTATCTGAATATGAAAATCGGCTATTATTTCCGGCGTTCCGAAAAATACGATGACTATCTGGGCAACGACTGGCAAAAATGGGCCGACAGCGCCGCAGTTGTATCGGCCAGCGATGGCACAGCAGAATTCCGCGATGCCTGGCGGGTGCAGTACGACTATATGCTTTATGGTTTCTCTTTTGACCGCTCCGGTGCGTATCAGGATTATGAAAAATACCAACACAACTGGCTGGAAAGCGGTCTTAATTTCACTTCTCAAATCAGGAAGCATCATAAAATCGATGTGGGGTTGGATATGCGCAAATTCACGCTGCGCCAATTTTCCATCAATCCCTTTATTATGTCCTATACGGATGCGGATTATCTGAAAAGCGGATACTATCCCTCATTAAATGATATGCCGGCAAGCGTGTTTGCCAGTTATATCGGGAATAATTACGGTTACGACCGCACGGGAAACGAAATGGATAACGGATTTGACGGTCCTAAAAAACCGTTGTTTGTGGACTCTTATCTGAATTACCGTTTCCATTGGAAAAATCTCGCTCTGACGACCGGTCTGCAGTATCACTATTTTGACACCAGGTTACGTACTTTGATTGATCCGGCGAACCCGGAAATCGATCCCGAAACGGGGATGATCCGGGAAGATCAGTGGCAGGAAATCGATCCTCTGACCAGTTTGGATGGCCGTCTTTCGGCCAGTTACTTATGGGACCGAAACACCTTATTCTTTTTGAACTATGGTAAATTTACCATCGCGCCGCTGCTGGGTTTTGCATACAACAGCTTTAGTGCATCTGTGGTCACCGGCGGCTTTTATTATGCCGCGCCTTCGTTTGATCTCCAGGAACTAACCAGAGTGCATTCGGTTGAACTGGGCTTTACCCGGTGGTTGGGGAATTTTGGTTTGCTTAGAGGTGAAATTTACTGGAAGACGCGAAACACAACGGAAGCCGAATATGTTTCCTCAGTAACAAGAAGTACGGCAAGTACCGCTACGGCAGGAGCTACGGATATACTGGGGTTTGACCTGCTTTATTCCTGTTCCGGATGGAACCGTTTTAAGCCAACCGTTCAGTACACCTTTTTGAATGCTTCTAAAGATGATTTCCAGGTGTCCTATCAGCACAAGCACCAGGTTTTGGCCAACCTGGACTATCGCTTTTCCAACGGAGACGGAGGCGTGATTTTTGAAAATGCCGGCATGAATCTCTTGATTCGGTATGGCAGCGGGCATCCTTTTTTAAGATATTCGGACATGGGCGGGCAATCGGATCCCTATTCCGCCGGCGTCGTTTACATGCTCGATACGCGCAGCCGGGATGGCTTGGATGAATCCTACACCCCCTGGACTTCCAATGTGGATTTACGCATTTATAAGGTCATTAAGTTATGGCGGCAGGCCAAAGCGACCTTTTTCATCCGTGTGACTAATCTGTTGGATACAAAAAACGTCATCCATGTGTATCCGGCCACTGGTTCTGCCGAAGACGACGGTTTTATTTCTCAACCGGAAAAATACGAAGCCTACGTAAATTTTTACGGCCAGGTGTATCTCGATTTATACAAGGCACTGAATATACGCAATGGTCAGGCGTATCTGGATTTGCTGGGCATGGAACTGTACGGCCATCCGCGTCAGATTTTATTAGGGGTTACTTTGGCATACTGATGAAAAGAATTGCGATTACCCTGCCGCAGCATGCTATAACTCTCAATCATTTGTTGAAAAATAAATTGTGTTAGTTACTATAAAGCAATGAATTGTTTAAGATAGCATTAGCTTTGCAAAGTACTTCATGCGGTGTTGGTTAATTATTTGCCTTCCTTAAACCTACTGTTCTGTTTAAATTAGCTATCCTTCCAGTGAATCCCATTTGGGTTCCTTTTTTCTAAGCAGAGCCAATCGTTTCGAAGTTGGTTTATTTTGACCGGAATGGTATTTGGCGGTAATTTGAGGGTGATAATGATGTATTTGAAAGGATTCACTATGCAATATCCTCCTCATCTCAATCATGCGCATTTGCCGACCCCGATTGTACCATTAAAGAGATTCTTTTCGGGAATCAACGACTACCAGGTGTGGGTGAAACGAGACGATTTAACCGGTCTGGAACTGAGCGGCAACAAAGTGCGCAAACTGGACTTTTTAATGAAAGAAGCGCTGGATCAAGGCGCGGAACGGGTGATTACCTGCGGCGGTTTACAATCCAACCATTGCCGCACTACGGTTTTTTACGCTCGTCAACTGGGCTTAAAAACAACGTTGTTTTTAAGAGGCGAAAAGCCGGAAACCGTCACCGGCAATTATTTACTCGATCTTTTAGCCGGGGCGGACATCCAATACATTACTCCGGAAGAATACCGGCAGGTGGATCAGCTCATGGCACAGGAACAAGCCAGCTGCCCCGAAAAGGCCTACGTCATTCCGGAAGGCGGTTCCAATGAAACCGGCGCCTGGGGCTACGTCAAAGCCTTTTATGAAGCGCAGAACCAGATTGCCGAGATGAATCTTCCCATTGACACGATTGTGGTGGCCACAGGCAGCGGCGGAACCCACGCCGGTTTGCTGTTAGGTAAACTGTTGAGTAACAGTTCCCTGCGTGTGGTCTCGGTGAATGTTTGTGACGACGCTCCTTTCTTTAAGCGGAAGATTAACGCTATTATGCAGTCGTTCTGCGAAAAATTCGGGTACGCACTGTCCTGGACAGAGGATGATATTCACATCGTGGACGGCTATGTCGGCGGCGGTTACGGCGTCATTTCCGAACAGGAAAGCGAGCTGATGCGCCGTTTAGCCGAAAGTGAAGGCCTGGTCATCGATCCTGTGTATGGCGCCAAGGCCTTACGCGGGCTGGAGGAAAAATTACGCCGCGGTGAGATGCCCGGTAGAAATATTCTGTTTTTCCATACTGGAGGGGTTTTCGGCGTGTTTCCGTACGGGAGCCGTTTCTGAATTCGAAAATGGGAATCCTGTAAAAGAGGAATACGATCGACGGTGTAAAAACAATGAACGACATGAAAAAAATTGCGGATTCCCAATCGTTGTCTGAAGAGGCTGTTCCTGCATGGCGGCGGCATTGGAAACTGCTCCTTGTGGCGGTCGTCGGTTATCTGGCGATTCTGAGTGCGGGGTTTTACTTTAGTTTGCCGGACGTTTCGATCCTAAAAACGCAAAATCCCAAACGCACCCAATTGATGCGTATTCGGATCGCCCAGGCCAAGGAGAAAGGCAAACCCTACCGCATCCGGCAATACTGGGTGTCTTACCGCAAGATTCCCCGTTTGCTCAAACAGGCCGTACGCATTTCGGAGGACGCATCTTTTTATTTTCATAAAGGGATCGATTTTACCGAACTGAAAGAATCCTTCAAAAAGAATCTGGCCAAAGGGCGCTTTGCACGCGGCGGCAGCACCATCACACAGCAGTTGGCCAAAAATCTGTACTTAAGCCCCGAGAAAACCATCTTGCGAAAGGTGCGCGAATATTTTATCGCCCGGCGTCTGGAAAAAACGTTAAGCAAGAATCGTATTTTCCATTTGTATTTGAATGTGATCGAATGGGGGCCGGGTATTTTTGGCGTGCAGGCCGCTTCGTTGTATTATTTTGGCAAGCGGGTGGAGGCATTGAATCTTAATGAAATCGTACGCCTGACCGCCGTGATTCCCCGTCCGCTAAAGGTGCGGCCAACCGGAAACAACCGCTGGCTGAAGTGGCGCTGCCGCTGGATTTTACGAAAACTGCTGCTGTACAAATATATTACCAAAGAGCAGTACGATCAGAACATTGTTTTTTTCAGTAAAAAGTAATGATCGGAAAAAGGTGTGTTTGAAAATCCGGTTTCGCTTTTAAAGTAATCTGAAAAAATATATGACTCGTTAAGCTTGCCCGGCCGTTTCGTTGACAGGATGATAAAAATCGCCCTGATTCTTCAAATTCGGTCACAAACAGATTCAAAAACTATTTTAAATTTAGGCGTTCATTTCAAACACAAAAGGAGCGTGTTATGTCAACTTCAATTCCACAGGAATGGATTGATCTTATAGAACAGGGACATCTGGCTGAAGCCAGGGAAAAATTCATGGAGCGTTACCAGCAGGATAAAAAGGACGCTCAGGTTTTGTTTTATCTTGGTCTGATTCATTTTAAACAGGACGATTACGATCAGGCCATCGAATATTTGACCAAAGCGGTGGAATTAGACGACACCAATTACCGGGCCTATGAAGTGCTGGGGCAGGCCTATGGTCTGAAAGCGGAAAACGCCGGAATGGTCAAAAGCGCCATGCTGATCCCGAAAATTAAAAAAGCGTTTCAAACGGCCCTGGATTTAAATCCCCAGGCGCTGGGCGCGCTGGAAGGGTTGTACATGTTTCATTTGTTTGCGCCCAGTGTGGCCGGCGGCGATGAACAAAAGGCGCTGGAATACCTGGAGCAGATCAAACAGGTGAATGCGGCGCGCGGTCATCTCGCGCAGGCGTTGTATCACGGAAGGCATAAAGAGCTGGAAAAAGCGCGTCAGGAATTTGACTCTGCCGTACAAAAAGGAAGCAACGACCCGGATGTGCAGATCAAAGCCGGCCGTTTTTACATGAATAACAAAGAATACGAAAAGGCCGGCCAGGCGTTCGATGCCTACATCGCGCTCAAACCGGAAGACCCTTCTGGTTACGACGCCAAGGGGGAACTGCTGCTGCAGCAGGATAAAGCGCAGGAGGCGCTGGCACAGTTTGACACGGCCCTGCAAAAAAACGCTTCGTTTTACCCGGCCATGTTTAACAAGGCCCGCGCTCTGGAAAAGCTCGGCAATGCGGAAGAAGCGCGGCAGGCCTACGAAAAAGTCATCCAGTTAAACAAAAAAAGCCCCCTGGCCGGGAAGGCCAGAGAGGCGTTGCAACGTTTGTAACACAAAACCCGCCGGGCTTGGCTTCCGCTCGGCGGGTTTTTTTTAGGAAACAGAATACTCTACTTTAAAACCGCAATTTAAATCATACCATATTCTATTCTTTATCAAATCGTACGTTGGCATTTAAAAAATAGAAGCGACAAAAGCCTTAATTCCGATTAAGATATTTTTCCGCCACGGCATCCAGGCTAAGAC
>CAZJNP010000179.1:0-6153 GCA_964547355.1 uncultured Calditrichaceae bacterium | reverse complement strand
TTTTCCATATTTAAGCGGATCATATGACTTTATCGTAAACCGAGTAAGCACCTGCATCATCAGGTGCTGCTCAACACCAATTACAATCACTATCAAAACAGGTAATGACTAACACCGTCATTCATGGCGGTGCCCCTGGCCGCCTCCCGGCTCTTACGGGGCATCAGCCCAACCCTCCGGGCTTAAAGCCCTCAGACAGTGTGCGCGGTTGGCACCGTTTCACGACCCTGAAGGGCCGTGTTAAGCAGACGCTGCCAGTGGTTTAACAGGCAGGTTAATTTTCATGCGATCAATAAAAAAAGAATTTTGATCGGGGTTTTCCGGTTGGTCATCAGGGCCGCCGTTATTATTCTGCCTGTAACGGTTTTCTGTCCTCTGTAAATCTGTATATTTAAAAAAAACTAAAATGAACGGATACGAAATTACGCATTAGAGGACAGGGGTTAAATTTGTGTGACATCCAGAGCGAAAGAATTTTTCTTGATTTTTACTAAAATCGGATTAAGTTTTGCGAATATCATAAAACAATCAGAAAAATCGTACGACTATGGATACATTCAAATTAATTACCGACTTAAAACCTCAGGGCGACCAGCCGCAGGCCATCGAGGAGCTGGTGGACGGCATCCGCCGCGGACTGAAGCACCAGACGCTGCTCGGCGTTACCGGTAGTGGCAAAACCTTTACCATGGCCAACGTGATAGCCCGGGTCAACAAACCGACATTGATCATCTCCCATAATAAAACCCTTGCAGCCCAGCTGTACGGCGAATTCAAATCGTTTTTTCCGGAAAACGCTGTGGAGTATTTTATCAGTTACTACGACTACTACCAACCGGAAGCTTACATCCCTTCCAGCGACACCTACATCGAAAAAGATTCGTCGATCAATGATGAAATCGATCGCCTGCGATTAAAAGCGACCAGCTCGTTGATGGCCCGCCGCGATGTGATCGTAGTGGCTAGCGTATCCTGTATTTACGGGATCGGCTCTCCCAAGGATTACAAGAACATGCTGCTAGCCTTGGAACAGGGACAGATGCACGACCGAAACGAACTGCTGCGTAAACTGGTGGACATTCAATACATTCGCAATGATTTCGACTTCCAGCGCGGCGCTTTCCGCATCCGAGGCGACATTATTGACGTCTTTCCGGCCTATGAAGAATTTGCTTACCGGTTGGAATTTTTCGGCAATGAGCTGGAGAGTATCCACACCATTGATCCGCTGACCGGGAAAAAGATGCAACAAACGGAGAAGGCTTTCATCTTTCCGGCCAAGCATTTTGTAACCCCGGAAGAAAAAATGAAACAGGCCAGACAGGAAATCCGCGAAGAATTAGCGGAACGCCTGCATTATCTCAGATCACAAAACAAACTGCTGGAAGCACAGCGTCTGGAATCGCGCACCAATTTCGATCTGGAAATGATGGAAGAATTAGGCTACTGCACCGGGATCGAAAACTACTCGCGCTATCTATCCGGCAGAAAACCGGGCGAGCCGCCCTACACGCTCATCGACTTCTTTCCAAAAGATTTTCTGGTCTTTATTGACGAATCGCATCAAACCATTCCGCAGATTCGGGCCATGTACAACGGCGATCGTTCCAGGAAAGAGGTGCTGGTGGAATACGGCTTTCGCCTGCCCAGCGCGCTGGACAATCGACCGCTGAAATTCCATGAATTCGAACAGCGCATGAATCAGGTGGTGTACGTCTCCGCCACACCGTCCGAATATGAACTGGAAAAAAGTCAGGGCATTATTGTGGAACAGGTCATCCGTCCCACCGGGCTGATCGATCCCGAAATTGAAATCCGCCCGGTGGCCACACAAATTGACGATTTAATCGATGAAATCAAACAGCGCGTGGCAAAAAAAGAGCGCACGCTGGTGACCACGCTAACCAAGCGCATGGCGGAAGATCTGACCGACTATCTGCAATCGGCCGGTATCAGGGTCCGTTATCTGCATTCGGAAATCGACGCGCTCGAGCGGGTGGGTATTCTGCGCGACCTGCGCCTGGCCGAATTTGACGTGCTGGTAGGCATCAATTTATTGCGCGAGGGGCTGGATTTACCTGAAGTTTCTCTGGTCGCCATCCTCGACGCTGACAAAGAAGGTTTTTTGCGCTCCTATGTTTCTCTGATGCAGACGGCCGGGCGGGCGGCCAGAAACATCGGCGGAAAAGTCATTTTTTACGCCGACCGAATTACCGATTCCATGAAACGTACCATCGATGAGTGCCAGCGCCGGCGAAAAAAACAGTTGCAGTACAACAAAGCGCACCACATCACGCCGCAAAGTATTTTCAAAACGGCGGAAGAAATTATGCGCGTCACCTCGGTGGCCGATGTGCGCAAGTCCATACCTAAGGCGGTGGCCGAGCCGGAAATCACCTACGGCGATACCTTGAGTAGCGATGAATTAATTGAACGGTTGACCAAAGAAATGCAGACCGCCGCAGCCAATTTGGAGTTTGAGCGTGCCGCTATTCTGCGGGATGAGATTATGCGATTAAACGAAGGGTTATAATGGCTCAAAGCCGATGCTAAGGAAATTCCAAATAATAAATCACAAATTTCAAATAAATTCGAAATTTCAAAATTCAAAATCTAAGACACCTTGGATCGCAATTTCGGTCATTGAAATTTCTTTATTTGGCGTTTGCGCTTATAATATGGAATTTATAAATATTCCTCCCGGATTGCCCAGACTTCCAAAGAACTTTTTTAATCAGAGGCCCTTGGCCATTGGTCATCTTCTAAAATACAAACCCCATCACCAAATACAGTAACGCGCTCACTCCGGCGGCCAGTAAAGCATAGGGCAGCTGTGTTTTCACATGATCGATATGATCGCTGGCCGAGGCCATGGAAGCGATGATGGTCGTATCCGATATGGGCGAGCAGTGGTCGCCAAACACGCCCCCGCCCAGCACCGCGCCCACGGTAAGCGGGATGGACACATGCATGGCCTGTGCCATGGGAATGCCCACGGCAATCATAATGGCAAACGTGCCCCAGGACGTTCCGGTGGAAAACGCAATAAAGCTGCTGATTAAAAACAATATGACGGGCACAAAATGCGGACTCAACCACTGCCTGGAAAGCTCTGCCGCATACAGTCCGGTACCCAACTCCCTGCTTACCCGGCCGATGGCAAAGGCCATCATCATCAACAAAGCCAAAGGAATCAATCCGCCGATACCTTTAAAGGTTAAGTCCATCAATTCGCGCATCTTAAAGATCTTTTGGGCCCGGTACAGAATCGCCGAAACCGTTAACGCCGTCAGTACCGCCCACAACACCGCGCTGGATCCCGAGCCCTGCCCCAACGCCTTAAATACCGCTTGCCCGAAAGGCATTTGGTCTATGTTTTGTACCTGCTGCCATCCGGAATACACCAGACCCACCGGCATCATCAGAACCATTGTCGCAATAGGAATAAGCATATTGCGCGCTCTGGGACGCACCCCTTCCTTGGTTTCCAGAGCGATCACATCCGCAGAAATCATCGGCGTGGCGCCGTCGGCCAGCACTTTTCCCTGCTCTTTGGCCCTCTTCTCGGCCGCCTTCATCGGGCCGATATCTTTTTGCAAAATAATCACTGCAACGACCACGACCATGGCCAGGATGGGATAGAAATTTACTGGATAGGCTTTGATCATAATATGCAGGGGATCTTCCAATCCCTGGGCTAACAGTAATCCCATGATGTAAGCACCCCAGGCGTTCAGGGGAATTAAGATGCAGGTGGGCGCGGAAATGGAATCTGCGATATAGGCCAGTTTTTCCCTGGGAATTTTCATTTTGTCAAAAATAGGACGAAAAGTGGTTCCTACCGTTAACGCGTTAATGGAAGACTCCACAAAAATGGAGGCGCCGGTTAACCAGGCGATGATCTGCACAAGACGCCGGTTGTTTCCTTTGCGTTTGGATAAGAAACGATTCACCCGCGCCACAAAGCCTTCCACGCCGCCGGAACGCTGAATAAACGCAATCAGCGCGCCCACCAGAGAACTGAACATGATGGTGCGTGTATTACCCGGTTCCTTGAACACATCAACCAGGGCCTGGATTGTGGCTAAAGTCCCTTGGAAAAAGTTCCAATGATTGAGAATCACCCAGCCAATCCAGATACCAAACAAGAGTGAGATGAAAACCTGACGCGTTTTGATGGCTAAAATAATCGCCAATAGTGGAGGCAGCAACGACCAGAGACCATAATGTTCCATAAAGATTCCTTTTGCATGACATAAGGTAATTGCAAATGATATTAATTTTACGAGATAATGGAATTGAATACAAACTCATAAAAATGGAGACAACTCATTTTTTTTCTTGCAATCCCTTTCTTGGCTTACTATTTTGTCGTTAGTATTTTATATTCAATCAATAAAAATAAATAGTCCTGCAATGAAAAAGTATTTTTTACTTCTTGTTTTCTCGGCATTTTTATTTTTTCAGTGCCCGGAAATAACCAATCAGGATGACACCCGTCAGGAAGTTTCGTTGGGTAAAATGGCCCTGAATCTTGATATATCCAGCGCGCCTTCTGATGTGGTGGCATTGGAAGGGATTTTATTCAATTCCGACGGGATACTGTAAAATTTGAATTTATTATTGAAAATGATTTTGCCCGGGCAACGGTGGAAGATTTAACAAGCGGTCTTTGGACGCTGACGGTAAATGCATTTAATGAAAATGGAACCTTCATTTACACCGGCAGCACTACGGTAAACGTCCAACCGGGCATCAACACACCGGTCTATCTGCACCTCAATCCCACCACCGGCAGTCTTGAGATTATTGTTACGTGGGGAGAAAATCCCCCTTCCGACTACGCGCTGAATTTTGATGGTGTAAATGACGTCGTTACTATTTTACATCCTGATTCTAATCTTGATAACCTGGAGTATCAGATTACCTTGGAAAGCTGGATTTACACCCGGCCGATATTGATGCTAGAAAATGGTATTTCGTTGTCATGGTTATTGACGACCATGAGGTAAAACTTTACCTAAATTCCCAATTAATATCTATAGCATCTTTTAATGGCCAGCTACGTTATAACGACGCTCCCATCGTAGTCGGAAAACTGTCCTACAATTCCAGGCTTAAATGTTACTTTAACGGGAAGATTGATGAATTCGCCATATTTTCTAAAGGATTAACACAACAAGAGATCGAAGCACTTTATAACCGGAGATAGTTAAAACTATTCACCGAATAACAACATAAACAGAGAGAGATAGAATATCACTGAATCTTAGATAGTATTTTTAAACTATTGGGAGAACTTCTCTCCAGGAGTTTTATATCTGAACAAATCGCAGAACAAGTTTTTAAGTAAGTTACCTGCTGTTTATTATTTTTTGCGAAAATATTTTGCTAGAGATGTTTTTAACTTTTCTAATTCTTCTTTATTAAAAAAGCCGGTTATATATAACAGAAAAGGGAAAAACAGTAAAAGGCTGAGTTTGACGAGAAATAATAATATGGGAGAAAAAATATCCCTTATTACAAATGCTAAAATGACGGTAACGAATCCAACCGCAACAAGCTTGAACAAACTGATTAAATCATAAGGAATCTCATAATATTTTTGAGATGCAATATAAATTTGAACAAATAAAATGATCTGTGTAATTAACGTGGCACTTGCTGCGCCCACCGATTGAAAAGGCGGAATGAGTAAATAATTCAGGACAAAATTTAAGATTGCAACCTCTGTAATGATCAATGCCACGATTTTTGTCTTTCTTTTTATATTGATACCCGTAAGCGCGATCTCTTTCAGCATGCCAAAGAAAACGGACATGGCAATTATAGGTACAATTGCTTCGGCGCTCCAGTAACCGGCTTGGCGAGCTAAAAAGCGTACCAGTTCGTGGCTATATACAGAAAGAATCAAAACCAAGGCCATTACCAGCAGCCCTAAGTATTTCATTAGACGGGCATAAAATAATTTACTGCCCGGTTCGTTCATTACTCTATAAATAATTGGTGAAAGCGCCAGCATGATCGATTGTACTACAAAAACTTTTAATGAATTGCCAATTTTAAATCCAAGAGAGTAGATCCCAACATCTGAAAGACCAGACATAAACTTGAGAAAAAACCGATCCGCAATCGTTAAGAGCAACCCTGAGA
>CAZJNP010000178.1:0-6173 GCA_964547355.1 uncultured Calditrichaceae bacterium | reverse complement strand
ATATGGAGCTGTTCGCCCGGCATTTTGCGTAAAGCATTAAGCGCGTGCTTCCGCCCAAAATCATCCAGGATAATCTCGTCCGCCGTAATATTTTCGGGATAGGCAAAAAAGAGCTCCATGATAAATGAATTTGTAAAAATAATTAAAAAAAAGCAAAAAGTTTCTCATGGCGCAGAATCCGCTCCTGTCGAGTTTTTTCTGACCTTTCCATCCTTTCGCATATTAAATCCTTTACGATTTCATAAATTGATTTTGGTTTGAACGTCGAACTTGATTAAATTTTTTATTAACTTGTTTTGAGACGAATGAAAAACAATTGTTACGCATATGTGATTGTTGAGGATCGGGTGCGAGCATGAAAATCAAAGAAACCATGTATCAGAAAGTGGCGGTTTTATCGTTGCGCGGAAAGCTAATGGGCCCGCCGGCCACCAAAGAATTGCATGAGCGCGTCCTTCAGCTTCTGGAAGACGGGGTAATCCGTATTGTTTTCGACTTAAAACACGTGAACTGGATTAACAGCCTGGGAATGGGCGCTATTGTCAAATGTTACTCCGCGGTTCAGAAAAAGAAAGGTCACTTGCATCTGGTGGGTCTAAGCGAAAAAGTTCGCAGCGTGTTCGTCATGTCACAATTGACCAAAGTGTTTACTATTCACCCTTCTGTGGAAGAAGCTGTGGCCCAGTTAAACCAAACCTGAACTTACTTTACAAATCAGGACATCCTGAATCTGAAATAGTTAGAATTTCATTGAACCTGCTAAGTCCGTCCCGCCGGCCGCACCGAATATCGTATTAAATTAGACTTATCCTAAAAAAAGAAATTGACGAAGCATCGCAACCATCGCCTAAAAATGCGCATATCCCTTGTCCAGATAGTTACGCACATAATCGCCCACGCCTTCTTCCAACGAGTGGAAGGATTCGGTAAAACCGGCCTTGCGTAATTTTCCCATATTGGCTTCAGTAAAATACTGGTAACGATCGCGGATGGCCGGAGGCATATCGATATATTCAATTACAGGGGGTAACCCCAGGGCGTTAAAAGCAGCCGTAACCAAATCCTTAAATGTGCGGGCTTTTCCGGTACCCACATTGTAAATGCCCGCCAACCGGGAGTGCTCCAGAAAAAAATCGATAATCCGAACCACATCTTTTATGTAAACAAAGTCCCTCAACTGTTCGCCGTGCTTAAAATCCGCCCGGTGCGATTTGAACAGGCGTACTTTTCCGTTTGCTTTAATCTGATTAAAGGCCTTAAAAACCACCGAGGCCATATCGCCTTTAAAATATTCATTGGGACCGTACACATTAAAAAATTTCAGACCGACGATTTTTTCCAGCCATCCTTCGCGGCGGGCTTTTAAATCGAACAACTGTTTGGAATAGCCGTACATGTTCAACGGTCGCAAATGGTGCAGTTGCTTTTCATCATCATCGTAACCCTGTTCCCCGGCGCCGTACGTAGCGGCGGAACTGGCGTAAATAAAACGCACGTCATTGCGCAAACAGTATTCAGCCAGACGCAGGGTATAGCGATAATTATTTTCCATAAGATAGGCGGCGTCCTTTTCGGTCGTGGCACTGCACGCGCCCATATGTATCACCGCCTTGATGTCCTTACGGTCTTCCAAAAAAGCGAATAACTGAGACCTGTCCAAGTAGTCTTCAAAATCCAAGTGCCTCAGATTTTTCCACTTATCGTTTTCGCGCAGTACATCCACGGCGATGATATCCCGCTCACCGCGCTGGTTGAGCCCTGAAACCACACAACTGCCAATAAATCCTGCCGCACCGGTTACAATAATCATGAACGGACGATTCCTTTTTTGCGAATCACCACTTTTTATGAAAAAAGTAGTTAATTAATAATTTGTGATTCCCTTATACCATCGCCCGGCGCAGTTTATTTTTCATTTTTTTGATTTGTCTGCGCACCTTCTTTAATTCTTTGTAGTCTTTGGCAGCGATGAATTCATCTCTTTTTTTCTTAAGTTCTTTGATCTGTTTCTTTATCGAGACCTTGTCCACGCCTACCACCTCATGGTGCACGTGCATGTCAATATTTAATTCCTGACAGATCTTTTCCAACAAATGCTCTTTGTTCAACTGGGTATAGCCCTGAATACCCTCCTGTTTGGCGATTTCCCGTAGTTCCGTAACATTTTTCTTCTTGAGGTCGGTATACGTGTATTCCATTTTTTCCTCCTGTAACAAAAGATTCATGTTTACCTACAAAGAAAATAAAATTTAGAGAATCCTGCGCAGGGATTCAAGAAATTCGGCATTTCTTTTAAATGCTTTCAATGGAGCGTGATCATAAACGCAAACGCGAAAACAACATCTCGGTAAGCAGGTCCATTTAAGCTAAGACCATTAATTCCACTCTTTCAACTTTGTACGTTGATTAATTCGCATTCTTTTTTCAAATCTTTATTAAACTGGATAAATCCCATTTTGGTGCGTTCGTTCATTAAATTCCAGAACAGCGGAAGTAAAAGACCGGTAAAGCGCTCACCGTGGATGAATTTAACGATTTTGTCATCAATGGCTTCAATGATAAAAAAATGCTCTCCCGAAAACAGAAAACCCATCCCCCACATACTGCCCTTCCAGCGCAGCTCCTTATTCACTTCCGCTTCCACCACCAGCGGTTTTATGCGCATACCCTTGCCTAAAGGCGGCTTAATAAAAATTCTTAATCGCGCGCCTTTTAGAGCCTGTCCCTTAATGGACGGAATAAACGAATTCCAGCTAGGGAAAGCGTGGAAATCCGTTAACACCTGCCATACCCGTTCCGGGCTGGCATTGATTACGATTTCCGTAGTTAGTTCTTTCATGTCACGGTTTACTTTGCAATTCCAATTGTTTACGCAATTAAGATAACCAACATCCGGGCAGAATCCAAAAACAGACCACCGGAGGTAATTCTCATACTTTCAGATTATTCTCCCGTCTATTGACTATCCAAAGCCGGGTCTCTATATTTTGCTATACCTGCGACTCCTTTTCACCAATATAGTAATTATAATGCGTCTTTGAATATGAGGACGAAACATGAAGGAGCATGTTCTTTCATCCTTTTATATTTTTCTGATAATTTCAATACAATGGGCTATAAGCGCGGATACTCCGTTTTTCGAACAGCTCACCGTCGACGATGGTCTGGCCCAAAACGGCGTCGAGTGTATTTTGCAGGACCGTCAAGGTTACTTGTGGTTTGGCACCCGCGGCGGATTGAGCCGCTATGACGGATACGACTTTTTGAATTACGTGCACAATCCCGTGGACAGCCATTCCATTTCCAGCAATTCGGTTTTTGCATTATTTGAAACAGCGCGCTACTTATGGGTCGGCACAGTGGGAAAACTGAACCTGCTCGATAAATCAACAAACCGTTTTACCAGTTTACCCATTTACGCCGTTTCGTCTATTACAAGGGATGCACAGGGCACCATCTGGCTGGGATCGCTAACCCATGGTTTATACGCCATCGATTCCACTGCCCGGCACTGGCGTCATTACACGCCAAATAACAGCGCCATCGCAGACTGCACCATTACAGCGCTACTGGCAGATCTGCAAGGATTTCTATGGATCGGGACTCAATACAGCGGCCTATACCGATTGGACACCCGGCAGAGCAATTTAACGCCCAGGACGTTCCGGCATATCCCGGGCGATTCCCATTCGTTAAGCTCCGATTTCATTACCAGCATGTGCCGTGACGAACACGACAACTTCTGGATCGGCACACGGGACCGCGGTTTAAACTATATGACCCGGGACGGTAAAGTCGTCCGTTTCCGCCACCTTTCGAATAAAAAAAACACATTGTCCGAGGATGAAATCCGGTCGTTGTATTACGAACCCAAAACTCAAACGCTTTGGATCGGCCATTACAACAAAGGGATTACGCGCATGCGAATTACCGCCCATCAAGAGTTCATTTTTACCCATTACGACGCGCGGTTTTTCCAATCGGGTCATCTGGACCGGGATTGTGTCAAAACGATTTACCAGGACTTTAGCGGTCTGCTGTGGTTGGGCACCCACGGAAGCGGTATTTACAAAATGATTCCTTCCGCCATAAAATTCCACACCGTCCGCCACCAGGCAAAACAAAGCGATGCGCGTTTCCACAACCAGGTCTGGGCGTTTTACGCGCCGAATAAGGATTCCGTCTGGATCGGTACCAGCCGCGGCCTGACGCTGTACACAGGGAGCAATGCCCTGGAAGACCACCCTTTAATTCCCCGCCACAACCGGAAGTTCGACTTCGAAATCCGCTCGGTTTTGCCCGCCGGCCCGGGGTGTTTGTGGCTGGCTTTTTTGGGTAAGGGATTGTATCAATACCATTATCCGGAGCGCCGGTTAATCCCATTCCCCTGGGAAAAGCCAATCCTTCCAATGCATGAGACAAATTTATATGCCCTGTACGACGACGGCCAAAAGTACTTATGGATTGCAAGCAACGGCGGTGGATTGGTAAAATTTGACAAAATCCGTAAAACCTTTACCTCCTATAACATCCGATATAGCAAGAATTCAGACCCTTTATCTCATGGCTGGGTGATTACCATAGCGCCTGATGCTACGGGTAACCTTTGGCTTGGCACCTGGAAAAACGGGTTGATTAAATTCAATCCCCGCAACGGCCGCTTACGTCATTTTGTATCCGACTCAAAGAACTCTGCCGGTCTGAATAACAATACCGTTTTTTGTCTTCATTTTTCAAAAGCCGATCCGCACATTTTATGGCTGGGGACGTACGGCGGCGGCTTGAACCGTATGGATACGACCAGCGGTACTTTTCAACATTATACGATAAAGAACGGTTTGCCCGACAATGTGATTTACGGCCTGGTGGAAGATCGTTTTAACCGACTTTGGCTAAGCACCAATAAAGGGTTGAGCTGTTTTGACCCTCAGAGGGAATTTTTCAAAACATACACAATTAAAGACGGTTTGCCCTCCAACGAATTTAACCTAGGCGCCTGTTATCAGAATGAACAGGGACGCATTTTCTTTGGGACCTCCAACGGCTTTGTATATTTTGACCCTGAATATGAATTAAATTCCGTTCCGCCGCGACTGAGACTGACGGCCTTCAAGAAATACAATCAAATCGTTGCTTTTCCGGAGTCTTTGAATCGACTCAAGGAAATTAGTATTTCTTCTCGGGACAAAGTGATTTCGTTTGAATTTACCGCCCTTCATTTTAAAAACAGCGCCCAAAATCAATACGCCTACAAACTGGAAGGATTTGACACAGACTGGAATTACTGCGGCACCAGGCGGCAAGCGGTTTACACACATCTTCCGGCCGGCGATTATATCTTCCGCGTAAAGGCGGCCAATTGCGACGGTTTCTGGAATGAAACGGGGCTGTCCATTCCTTTGCACATTTTGCCGCCATTCTGGTTGAAAACGGAATTCCTCATCATTAGCGCATTACTTCTTCTTTTGTTGCTGTTTACGGGGTACCGCATGCACATTAAACGTTTGATCGCAATCGAAAAAGCAAAACTGGAAGAAGGCGAACGCTTAAGGCGTAAAATGGCTGCAGATTTTCATGATGAACTGGGCCATCGCGTGACCAAAATTTCTCTGCTTTCCAAAATCGCTTTAAAGGAAATCGCTGGAAACGGCAGACCCATAAAATCCTTTTTGCACCAGATTTCAGAAAATGCCGACGGCCTCTTTTCTGAAATGAAAGAACTAGTCTGGGAATTAGACCCGCAAAAAGATTCTCTGTATAATTTACTGAGTCAGTTAAAAAGTTTTAGCAGCCAGCTTTTTGACACAACCGACATCGCCTTCCAGATCGAAGGGTTAACGCCGCACCTGGAAAATATGAAATTAAGTATGGAGTGGCGGCAAAACTTGCTGCGCATTTTTAAAGAAGGTATGACAAACATTCTCCGGCATGCTGCGGACTGTAAAAATGTGCGTTTACGAGTGGTTTGCGAAGAAGAAACGCTACAACTTTCCTTAACCGACGACGGTCCCGGGTTCGATATTCGTACCAGCTCAGAAGGCAATGGATTACGCAATATGCGCCAGCGGGCTCAGAAAATAAACGGAACTCTGCGCATTGAATCCAATCCGGGACAGGGCACAAAAATCATTTTTCCCGCACACACACCCCTACTGTTCTCTTCTACCCACCTG
>CAZJNP010000177.1:0-6225 GCA_964547355.1 uncultured Calditrichaceae bacterium | reverse complement strand
AAACATGCGCGGTAAAGATCGCGTTCATCTTTATCAAAAAATAACGGACTATTTTGATCTTTATTTGAAAAGATGTCAATAAAACCGCATTGGCGGACGGTTCAAAAAATGAAAGTAAATGATGCATCGGATAGAATATTTTCTTGTTAAAAGTTTGTTCTGGCTTTTTAACCGGATGTCGTTTAAGGGTGGCAAGCGTGCGGCGGGCGTGGTTTATTTTCTTGTGGCGCATGTGTTTCGATACCGGCGCCAGGTGATATTAAATAACTTGCGTCTGGTTTATGGCGACCGGCTACCGGGTCCGCAAAAGCAGTTGCTTAAAAATATCTACAGGAATTTTGTTTTTTTATGGATGGAGTTTTTGCAGATTCCCTCATTGACCAGGGAAAATCTTGATCAGCGTATTCATTTTCACAATATCGAATTGCTGGATCAGGTTTTGGCGCAAGGGAATGGACTGATTCTTCTTTCCGGACATTTCGGAAACTTTGAATGGTTAGCGCATTATTTTGGGTTGAAAGGTTATAAGGTAAGCGGAATTGTCAAACATCAGAGTAATCCATACGTAGACCGGTTGGTGGAATCGATGCGCACACGCAATGGCGCGCGTTTAATCTATACAAAGAACGCCATGGCCGAAGGAACAAAAGTTTTGGAACAAAAAGAAATCCTGGCGCTGGTTGCAGATCAGGATGCGCGTCATAAAGGCGTGTTTGTAGATTTTATGGGGGTGCCTTCTTCCACCCCGGTTGGCCCGGCTGTTTTTCGCCTGCGTTCCGGTGCGCCAATGTACTTTATTATTTCCATTCGAAAAGATTATGGTGAATTTGACGTATGGATGGAACCGGTTCTACCCGATTTTAAAAAGGATGAAGTAAACGATCGCAATATTTTCGAGATTACCCAGAAGCATACCACTGTATTGGAGAAGTGGGTGCGCAAGTATCCGGAGCAATGGTTCTGGGTGCATCGCCGCTGGAAAACCAGACCTGATACGAATCGTTAAATCCCGCCGTTTAATAAATTGGTGGAAATTGAAGATTTAATTTGTAAATTACAATTAATGCGATTAACCTGAACGGGTATTTTAGAGTTTAATTATTTTTTAAATACCATAAAACAATCGCATGGTAAATCTTCTTTCTTCCTGCCGGAATTCCGGAAGAGGAAACGCTTAACAGCAAAGCAGTCGTGATATCATGAAATATTTTAGAATCGATCCGAAACATCCCTCACAGCAGGCTATCGCGGAAACTGTTTCCGTTCTGCAACGCGGCGGTGTGATTGTTTATCCCACCGACACCTTGTACGGTTTAGGCATCGACGCCACAAACAGCAAGGCAGTACATAAACTGTATTTAATCAAACAGCGCAATCCCAAAGTGCCGGTCTCTTTAATGGTCCATTCCCTGGACGAAATCGAACAGATTTCCGGCATGTTGTCGGTCGATGTGTATGCCCAGCTAAAGAAATTACTGCCCGGCAAGTTTACGGTTCTTTTGGAACATAAGGTTTCCGGGATATTGCCAGTTTTGGAAGAATACAGCGCCCATTTGACCGGTAAACTAAAAATCGGTTTTCGCATTCCGGATTTGCCTTTATGTTCGGCCTTAACGGAATCCTTCAAGCACCCCATTTCCACTACCAGTGCCAATATTTCAGGAAAAGGGAATTTGAAAACGGTTACAGATATTATTGCCCACTTTGGAGACCGGCTGGATTTGATTTTGGACGGAGGACCAATTGCATCCACCAAAGGTTCCACAATTATTGATTTTACCAAGAAACCTTTGCTGGTCGTGCGTGAAGGAGAAGTCCCGTTATCCCGGGTGCGGTCGATTCTGGAGGATGAGACCATCCGCAGGAGAAAGTTTAAATACGACGTCCTCTTCGTCTGTTCCGGCAATATCAACCGTTCGGTAATGGCTCAGGGTATTTTACAGGCCATGCTTTCCCGGACGCGGTTTAAAGACCACGTTCAGGTGCACTCAGCGGGTACCCTTGATTTACCACCGTCTCCGGCTCATGAATATACCATTAAAGTATGCAGCGAGAATAATATTGATGTGACACGCCATGTTTCCAGACACCTGAATAAGCATATGCTGGAAAACGCGGATGTGGTGATCATTATGGCCATGGATCATAAATATTTTATTGATAAAAAATATCCCCAGTATGCGGAAAAAGTGGTCTTGTTAAAACAGTGGCATCATCGCAAAAAACTGATCCTGCCCTCAGTATCCGACCCGATGGGCTATGAAATAGATGTGTATCGGGAAACCTTTGCGGAAATCCGTAAAGAAATTAAAAGAATCATGCCCTACCTGTTAGCCGGAGTGAAGGCGTTCATCGAATACAACGATATTGCGATAGATTGAACCTGAATTAAGCGCCAGTACAGAAAAAAAAATTACATACATCGCACGGATTCGTAAAGCACTTTTAGCCATTGTGTTTTGGTGAGAATGCTTTGTTGGTTTAGTGTCATTTAATGGTGGTGGGACGAATGTGAAACAGGGTGTCGGTAATGATGCCCTCAAAATCGTAAGGACGTAGCAAGTCAACGACGGTTTGCTTGTTTACCGTCCAGATGTAGATTTCTTTACCGGTTTTTTTTGCTTTTTCCATAAAGCGGTCGTTAATCAGATTGTAATGCGGATGCCAGGCATCTGCTGAAATAAAGACATCAAAAAAGCGATGGACAAAAGCAAAATTTCTAAAAAGATACCCCACACGCAATTGAGGTTTTATTTTTTTAAGCAAGCGTAAAAAATTTGGATTAAAGGCCGAAATCCAAACCTGATCGATCATCCCCATATCTTCAATATCCCGAACCAGCGTTTGAGCAAATTGTTTGGTGCTCGCAAATAGGGTCTTGGCGTCCAGATTGATCGGAGCTTTGCCGCGAAACTCTTCCAGAAATTCCCTGAGTGTGACGATGGAACCATTGATCGGATACACATTACCGTTAAATGAAAATGATTTAAATTCGGACAAAGGCGTAAAGCTGGAAAGTTTAAATTTTTCGAAATGGCGAAACAGAGTTTTGTCGTGAAAAAGAATAATCTCACCGCTTCCGCATAGCCGGATATCCACCTCCAAACCATCGGCGCCCTGTTCCAGGGCGGATTTGCATCCTTCGATGGTGTTCTCGGGAGCCAGGCTCCGCTCTCCTCGGTGCGCTATGATCAATGGTTTGTCCATATCTACATTAAAAATCGCAGATCAATGGTTAAATAAATTAAAACACCGGTTAAGAGTATTAGAGTGGCCCAGTAGAAGATTTGATTCCTGCCGCGCCACTCAAGTAAACGTACGCCCACAAAAGCATACGAAACGCCCGATGCAAAAATGGAAATGTAACACAAAACTAACAATGGATTAAGATACGTTTCAGGTAGCTGAAATAAAAACAAAAGGCCGGTGATGGCCAAAACGGTGGTGTTTGTTTTTCCGAAAAAATTGGGCATGGTAGGCTTACCAATTCTTTTAAGCGCGATGCTTGAAAACAGGATAATCATCACGTCCCGGTAGATGAGATAGATCAGGATCGGCAATGGAAAATTCCGGTAAATTGCCAATGCGATAAAGACAGCCGCCATGCTGATTTTATCTGCCAGGGGGTCCAGTAAAATTCCCAGCTCGGTCACCAGATTCAATTTGCGGCTTAAGTAGCCGTCCAGGGTGTCGGTTAGGGCGGCCACAATCGCCAAAACGATCAGCAGCCAGTAGTAGCGGCCGGATGTGTCGCCGAGCAAATAAACAATCGGGATAATCAGAATAATGCGGGAAAGACTTAATAAATTAGGAACGTATAAGAATTCACGCAGTTTTATTTTCATAAAATCGTAAACCGTTGTCTTGGAAGTTAATGTGAACAATTGACAGAATATACAGAAAAAAACAAAAAAATAAAATAAACCGTTACAGTTCTTAAAGGACGGATGTTAAGCAGATACATGTTGATCTGCCCAAGCCAGGATTGCATCCTTACCGTTGTTCCCGTATTTTTAAATAAAACGCTTTCATATTTGTCCAAGATAATGGTTTTGTGGGTATGATTTTGAGACATCCTTAGATCCAAAGGGGGGCTGAGCCGCATAAAGGTTGCATGGGGTAAAAAATATTATACCCCAACCTTCCCTCTGCGCAGTTAATAGCAGGTGCTAGGGAGGGCGCGAAAGGGAATTACATAAACAGGCTTCAAAATACTTATAAGTAAAATAGAATATGACAATTGAAAAAAAACTTCAGACCATTCCGGCCAAACCCGGCTGTTATCTGTTTAAAGATAAACACGGAAAGATTATTTACGTGGGCAAAGCGTCGGTGCTGCGCCAACGGGTGCGTTCCTATTTTCAGCCTTCCCGGCCGCTGCATCCCAAGTTGACCGCTCTGGTGCGGCGTATTGCGGATATCGAGTGGATCATCACCGATTCGGAAGTGGAAGCGCTGATCCTTGAGAATAATCTGATTAAGGAACACAAACCGCGCTACAATGTCAGTCTGAAAGACGATAAGAGTTATCCGTATATCCGAATCACCAATGAAGATTTTCCGCGAGTGTTCATTACCCGCAAAATGGTCCGGGACGGCTCGGAATATTTTGGGCCGTACACAAATGTGAAAAATGTCCGCAATACTTTGAGAACGCTGCAACGGATTTTCCCCACCCGCACCTGTAAATATGATCTGACGCCTGATGTGGTTCGGAGCAAAAAGATACGTTTATGCCTGGATTTTTACATCCACAACTGCAAAGGTCCCTGTCAGGGGTTGCAGTCCAGGGAGGAGTATGGTCAGGTGATCGATCGCATCCGGCGTTTTTTAAAGGGGAAAACGGCCGAGCTGATTAAAGAGTTGCGCGCGGAAATGCAGCGCCATGCTGAACGGCTAGAATTTGAGGAAGCGGCCCGCATTCGCAATCGACTGGAACTGCTGGAGAATTATCGCAACACGCAAAAGGTGGTGCAAAATGATTTTTTGGATCGCGATATTTTAGCCCTGGCGCGCGACGACGAAGAGGCTTGTATCGTTTTGTTCAAAATCAGAGAGGGCAAGGTCTTACACCGCATGCATTATTACATCAAACAGGCCTGGTCGGACGAAAATGAAATTATGGCGTCATTCATAAAACAATACTATTTCAAGGCGGATGATTTTCCGCAGGAAATCGATATATCGACCGACTTGGCGGAGCGTGCGGTGCTGGAACAGTGGCTGCAGGGCAAAGCCGGGCACAAGGTGCACATCCGAACGCCACGGATCGGCGAAAAGAAAAAACTCGTCGAAATGACACAAAAAAATGCCCGTTATTTGCTGGAAGAGTTAAAATTGCAGAAGTTAAAGCGTGCCATTCCGCGGGCGGTTACGGCCTTGCAGCAGGATTTAAGGCTGCCAGTGCCTCCGCGACGTATGGAGTGTTTTGATATTTCCAATATTCAGGGCAGCGATCCGGTGGCTTCCATGGTCTGTTTTGTGGACGGCAGGCCTAAAAAGTCGGAATATCGTAAATACAAAATTCGTAGCAAGGACACACCGGACGATTTTGCCATGATGCATGAGGTGGTAAGTCGCAGATACAAACGACTGTTGTCCGAAGAGAAACCCCTCCCGGACTTAATTATTGTGGATGGTGGTAAAGGGCAGCTCTCAAGCGCGCAGGCTGCATTACGGGAACTGGGAATTACGGATCAGCCGATTATCGGATTGGCCAAACGTCTGGAAGAAATCTTCTTTCCGCAAATAAAAGACGCGCAAATGTTGCCCAAAACTTCACCAGGTCTGAGACTATTACAGCAAATCCGGGATGAAGCGCATCGCTTTGCGGTAACGTTTCACCGCAAGCGCAGAAAAAATCGCACCCTGCGCTCGGAATTGGATGATATTCCGGGCATTGGCCCAAAGCGCCGTGAGCTATTGCTAAAAACGTTTGGTTCGGTAAAAAAAATCAAACAGGCTTCTTTACAAGAATTGACCAAACAGGGAAAGCTTCCGTTGAATGTGGCGCAATCGGTTTGGCAATTTTTTCATGCGAAAGAATGAGCAAAAATTGTCAGAATTTGCATCTGCTGGTCAGATGTGCAGAGAAGTCTGACAATAATTCCTGCCTTGCCTTTATGTTTTTGATCATCTTATAACGCCGCCATACAGCCGCGACTTTTTAAATTTAATAAAATCAATAAAATAATAAGATTGCATCAAAACTGGCACGCTTGTTGT
>CAZJNP010000176.1:0-6230 GCA_964547355.1 uncultured Calditrichaceae bacterium | reverse complement strand
TTTTCTGCCTGTCTCGTGGGCTCGGAGAGGTGTATATGTGGCAGTGTGTGGTCGGATTTAACGGGTTTGGATAATTCGGTGACATGTAAAAATCCATTGGTAGGTTGTCTGCAACGGAATTCTCTTTAATGCCTACCGGATGGTTGATGAGCAGCATTCGTTCAATAATTTTAGTCGGCGCATTGTCTGCCTCAACTAAAATGGAATAAAAATAAGCATCGCCGTCGATCAGGGAATCTATTTTTACATGCCATAACGAATCGGCGTGTGCGTTAGGAGAAATAATGGGCCAGATAATACTATCCGGAGTGGTACCAATTAGACGCATTCCTTCTGGCAGCATCAGAGTCGCTTTTGTATTGATGGCATCCACAGTCCCGGTATTAATCAGGTTGATGCGGATGTCCAGCGAATCAAAATCCAGCGTGTCTCCGCCAAGAACCTGTACTGCAACTGGCGCCTCAACAATGGTCGAAAGCGGTGGCAGCAAATCGTCATTGGGAATAATAAATTTAAATGACAGATTGTTCGATTCATTAGATTCCTGAATCTGATTTTCCTGATCAATGAGGATATAAACGGCATGATATTCTGGATAATCGGGTACGGTCCAATTATATTCAAAGTACGCGGAATCTCCGGCAGGAATAGAATCAGCGATCATTACAGAGGAAATGGCTAATCCACCCTTGGGATCACCGTCAAAAAATTGAACCGTCACATCATAGGCGGTTTGGTAACCCCAGTTGTGTATAACTGCAGATATTAAAATCGGGTCTCCGGGAGATCGAACATCAGTATCCGGATCGAAATGAATATTGTTTGATGAGAGCGCGACGTCAGGTAAACCAAGTGAATAATTCAGAGGCACAAAGTCGGCTCCATATCCACCGCCCCATGATGAAATAACAGACAGATTTTTTGTGCCAGTTACATGATAAACGGTATGTTCTGGACCGAAGCTATAATCCTGACGAGCGTTTAAAGTTCCTGTCCAAACGGTATCATTGTTGGCGGTATTGACAATCACAATCTCGTTGTTGTCTTCAAAAGAAAAGACGTTAAAAGAACCGGCAATTACCGGTGTGTAAAAATTAGTGCCAATGCCCCGCCCGCTTTCATCCACTTGTCGGGTTAAGTAATAATAATATGAAGAATATGCAGCGTATGGGGTATTACACACAGTGACCGAATGATTGGCAGTAACTTGCCAGTATATTTCTGAATATACAGGGTAAGCATAAACTTCGCCGGTATTTAAGGTATCGGTTGCCAGTGTGTCGCCGGTTTCAGAATTAATTATTAAAAAGGTAGTAGTGTCGGAGTAAGCGGTAACTATAATACCATTTGGCCAGCTTCCCAAATATCCGGAAAAACCGTAAAATTCTGTGCCCGCGAAAGTACCATTAGAGGCAGGAATATAATATCCCTGATCGGTATAGCTTAGAGCAGACACCGGCTTATTCGATTCGATGCCCAGGAAGGTTCCATTATATCCGTCTAATTGCAGATGTTCCCCCTTATTTAACACACCGGCGGATATAATGGTAGAATCACTTAGATTTTTTATGGCGAATTCCGTACCGTCGTTATAGGCAAACAGAATAAAATGTTCCCCGCTGGTGTAATGATCGGGCATGTAAGTATTTAAACGGGTTGAGAGCGGACTGCCGGATTCGTCCACGGCAAAAAATCCCAACACGTCGCGACTGACGGGATCACCGGTAAGCAGGGAAAAGGAATTGGTTCCTTCGACCTGGTATATGCCGGAACCCGGTGAGAAAACGTAATATTGGTTGTTTTGAAGAATGACGCTATCCAGCTTATTGCCGGAATTGTCATACAAGAAAAATTGGCTGTCATCAAAATAACTAAAGACAACCAAATCGCCAAAGGTGTACGTCGTAGTGCTGTAAAGAAAGGCATCATTACTTTTGAATGTTTTTCCGGGCGATGTGGAAAAAACATTAATGTTACTGAGGTTACTCTTTGTCGAAACGGTGCCGCCGCCATCCGGTGCGGATGCAAAAAGAAAAGACAAAAAAGCAAAAAAGATAATAACGGTAGTGCTTAAGTACTTCATAATACCTCCTGTGTATTAATTGGCTTGATGAACTAAGCCCGACTTCCTTGTAAACAACATGTGTAAATCAAAATCGGGTTAAACTAACCCTATTATCGTTTATTGTATTAAAAATATTAATCTTTTTTGAAAGTTTGTAATTAAATTATAAAATAGGTCTCAAAACGCAGTAAATCGGGACAAAAATAGATTCAAGCTATAAAACCAAATTAAAACGGTGGGGGAGTTTTATTTTAAGGTTACCATCATTGACAAAAACAGAGGCACGCGGTATTTTTTCCCAGTCTAAAACATAATAACCGTCCGAAAGGCCTGTAACACATACGCTACCCTTGGCAAAAAGCCGTTTCATATCAGCCGATGAAAGGGAGAGGCGTCTTGCAGAGATCTGATTTTCAAGAAACTGAACGCTTTGATTAAATAGTTTCCAGCCGGACAGCTTCCTTTCGCTTAAAAGAAGCCCAGCGCTGGAAAGGTTCATACCGGGAATTTTGGTCATTTGCCTGTTAACGATCCAGATTCGGTTCTTAGTTATGACAAACCGGTAGTCCAGCCAAAAAGAAAACGGAATACCCCAGGTACCGGAAAGTTCTTCCAATTTTTGCCGAACCGGCGGCTCTTCAGCAGAAAGGGTAGGTAAAAACATTTGTTCGTTCAGCGGTGAAACAGATCTGCGGGGGTGAAATTTCCGCAACTTTACGATGAAGAATCCTTCCATATGGTGCTTGTGAGGAAGAATTCTTACCGCATGTTTTAAATCCGGATTTAATTTTTGATTTTTGTAACTGGTAAGCCCGGATGAGAATTCGGTAAAGCCTGGCAAAGAGAAAGGTATGATTTCCATGGGATAGGAACGTAACAGCTCGTCCACCAACAGTTCGTTTTCTTCTGGTGCGATGCTGCATGTGGAGTAAACCATTTCACCGCCGATTTTTAATGCTTTAAACGCGGAAATAAACAACCGTTTTTGCAGATCAATGATTTTACGAAACCGCTGCCTGCTCCACCAGGAAGCAATTTCCGGATTCTGGGCCAAAGTGCCAATGGCCGTACAGGGAGCGTCCAGCAGAATTTTGTCGAAAAACTCGGGAAATAAATTTCCAAACCGCTCGCCCGCCAGATAAGTAAGAACATTGTTGGTACTGCCGGCTTTTTGAATGTTATTACTAAGCACTTTCAAGCGTGCCCGTGAGACATCGTTTAAATATAAGAGTCCACGATTTTTCATTAACGCAGCGATTTGAGTCGATTTGGAACCCGGCGCGGCGGAGATATCGAGTACTATTTCATCGGGAGCGGTATTGAGAACCAGGGGTGGAATCTGTGATGAGATGCCTTGGTATTGCAGATAGCCGCAAAAAAAATCCAAAGTGTGACTTAGCGGCAGGGGGTCTTCTGGCAGAATAAAACCGTCCGGAGTAAAAGGAACCGCTTTAAACGGAACGCTCAGTGACTCAAGACGCTGCTTAAGATAGTCGGCGGAACGTTTTAACGTATTGGCACGTACCGACCGGGGTTCCGGGCGTACAGATAAAAAAGTGTTCAGGTTGGGCCCTAATAGCTCCTGTAGATAATCCTGTAGGGCGTGGTTTTTTTGAACCGCGTTTTCTATGCTCAGAGAAGTCCTTTTTTTGCTTGTCATTTGTCCCGTCCGTTCGTAGATGCGCGGTCAAAGGGATAGCACTTTTCAGAAAAAAGTAATAAAACGCGCCTTTCCATTCGCATCTTCTGTAAATAAGGAGAAATAATTTGTATCATTAAAGGTTTCAGGAGGAGCATTTTATATTTGCGTATAAGTAAGCAAATCATCCGGTGGGTAGCAGCAATTCACGACGAATATTAAGATAATGCCTGCGCGTTAAGCGATTGGAGCGCATGGTGACAAAGGCCAGAAAATATTCCATCCGGATGACGTGCCGGGAAATTTTGATTTTCTCATTGCCTAACAGGGCGAGCGTATTCTCCTGAATTTTTTGCAGTGTCCGCATAGCCCAAAACAAAGGCAGCAGGCAGAAAAGACGAATCTGTTTTTCTTCTTTTGGAAGCAGTAGCACATAGTCCAGCGCTTTGTCCAGGTGTTGGACGGCGTTCAAAATGAGTTCATTAAAAAGCTGCTGCGCCCGATCGGCGTTTTCTTTATGAAAAATTGTTTCTCGGGTCAAACGATATTTAAGCAGCAAATCATCAGGAATGTAGGACTGTCCCCTTTTGAGATCCACAGCCATATCGCGGATGATGTTTACAAGCTGCAACCCCTTGCCAAAAGACTCTGCCAGGCTGACCAGTTTATTCTTAACCGGTGGCGTGATTTTTCTGGAATAAAAAGAAAAGAGTTCCGTCAGGAGGTAACCCACCGTACCAGCGACAAAATAGGTATATTCGTCCAGCTCTTTCATCGTTTTCAGGAATGTAAATGTGCGCTTGCCGGCAGACTGGGCATACTTCCGCATCCCTAAAGACATTTCTGCCACCCATTTACTGATGTAATAGCGCATCGAGTCGGAAAAAGAATCGAATACATTTAATATAATCGGTAAATGGTGGACTAATTTTTCATCTTCTGTATGGGATGGCAGTTTTTGGATCTGTTCCTGAAAAAGAAAACGGTAGTGGTTGTTGTTTTTGGTAAAAATCTTAGCATAAAGTTCCAGCAAGTGTCTTTTTTCATCTATGGAAAGAGCAGAGCTGTCTTCCACCGTATCTGCAACGCGACACAATAAATAAGCCACAGTTACTGGCAAATCAAGCCCCCGGGGCAAAAGGCGAATGGTGGGTGCAAAGGTCCGCGACACCCGAGGTAAAACATCATTGCAGTAGGTGATGTTTTGTTCAAAGTTCAAATATTTTGCTTTCATAGAGTGTTAATTTAATGAAAATGGGGCAAAATCCAAAAGAATCAAAAGTATTCGAATAATCATACATAATAAGGTCTATTTATTAGGTAGCGTCAACCGCAGTTTTCTTATGGGCATATTTAGGGCATACTTATTCTCAGATGGGCGCCCAACGATGGTGGTTATAAAGAAGAAAAAATAATTTCACGTTCGTTCATCTTCTAAAGAGAGCACAGTCCTAATATTACGGATGAAATTTTCATATTTGGCCCTGATAATAGGAGTGTGTTTAAATAAGCGTTTAAATTCTTCTTTTTGCATTTTGACCATATGATGTAAATCCGGCGCGACCAGTTCCGATGAGAGCGGTTGAAATTGTACTTCATCGCTTACTTTTGCAAACCGGTTCCAGGGGCACACATCCTGACAGATGTCGCATCCGAAAATCCATTGTTCCATTTTAGGCACGAAAGGCTCTGGAATCGGCTGGTTCCAATGCTCGATGGTCAAATAAGAGATACACTTTTGCGCATCGAGTTGATACGGCTTCAATGCGTCGGTGGGGCAGGCTTCTATGCATGCGGTGCAATTTCCGCAATAATCTTGCGCGGGCTGGTCGGGAACGAGTTCATAGTTAAGCAGCAGCTCTCCAAGAAAAATCCACGAACCCATATCGCGCGTAATGATGTTTGTGTTTTTGCCCTGCCAGCCAATGCCGGCATGTTGCGCCAAGAGCTTTTCCTGCACCGGAGCGCTGTCAACAAACAGGCGACCGTCAATAGCATGGTCTATCTCCTCTTTGATTTGACGCAGCAACTGCTTCAGTTTTTTTTTCATGATTTTATGATAGTCCCGTCCCCAGGCGTAACGGCTGATTTTACCGATGCCCCTGGCGCTGCTATGCTGGTGTGGTGTGTAATAATTCAGGGCTACCACGACAATGGATCGAACGTCCGGGTAAAGCTTTCGGACGTTTAGTCGTTTGTCTAAATACTTTTCCATCCAATGCATGGTACCATGCCGCCCTTCTTTTAACCATTCGATCAGATAGTCCGCATGCTTCGGTTTTTCGGGCGAAGCGATACCCACCTTATGGAAACCTAGATTAATAGCCAGGTTTTTTATTGCCTGTGTTTGATCGTATAAATTCATGATACAATTTATAAAAATTGCATAAAATTCAAAGCATTTAATTCGTTCAAAGTGAGACAAAAACATAACCAAAAAAAAGCATTATATTGCACATGTATGTATAGAACCCATTTATTTATTATTTATTAATTCGTGTAATTCGTGATAGAATGATATATTTG
>CAZJNP010000175.1:0-6312 GCA_964547355.1 uncultured Calditrichaceae bacterium | reverse complement strand
CGCTAAATGTTAAGAATGTTTCCTTAATATTGACTTTTTTACTAAATAAATATTTGATTTAACTATTTGCCTATAATCGCTAACTTTATTACAATTATTTTATACCGAATTCAGGGCATCTATGCTTCAAATTTTACCCAATTAAACGTAACCCATACACGATGTATCCGGAGTTTAAAATGAAGGTTTTCGTAAAAAAGTTCCCGTTTTCTATCGTTGCATTTTTGCTTTTGCCTGCCATGTTCCTGTTCGCAGGCAACAAAAAGCCGGGCTGGATTACCCAGCGGCCCAACAGCCATTTTTATTACATCGGTATCGGCTATGCCTCTAAGGCAGAGCATCCGAAAGATTATCACAAGGTGGCGCGCGATCAGGCCTTAAACGATCTGGCTTCGGAAATTGAAATAAAAATCAGCGGCGAAACCGTCCAGAAACTTTCCGAAATGGCCGGGGTCATGCAGGACGAAGTCATGTCCCAGATTCGCTCTACCACCAAAGCACATCTGGAAGGCTATGAGCAGGTGGACACCTGGGAAGATGAAAACGATTATTGGGTCTATTACCGTCTTTCCAAAGATGTTTACCGTAAACTTTTGAAGGAGCGGAAAATTAAAGCCCAAAACCTGGCCAAAGATTTTTTTCTAAAAGCAAAAGACGAAGAAAATAAATCTAATATTGCCTCAGCCATTCGCTATTACATCCAAGCCTTACAATCTTTTCAGGAGTTTATCGCGGAACCGGTGAGCATCCGTATCAACGGTCAATCAAAATATCTGCAAAACGAAATTTATTTCGCCCTGCAGCAATTGTTCATGGATATTAAATTGCAACCCCTGCAAAACCGGATAACCGTAAAGACCGGAAAAGGCAAGGTACAACCGATAAAAGTAAAAGCGACTTACGCGCCCAACGAAAAACCGGTTGCTGCTTTACCTGTGGCGTTTAAATTTGTAAAAGGCAATGGAAGTCTGGAAACTCCGGTAACCAGCGACGAGCAGGGAATTGCCACCAGCATGATTTCCGCATTGGCTTCTTCCCAACCGTTGCAGATTATTGCCGCCAGCACGCGACCGGAATTATTTGTGGAAGGCGGAGCCAACGCTCTTTTTAACCAATTGACCAAGAATCTCACCACTCCGCAAACCAAAATTTTGCTTAATGTGACCAGCATGCAAATTTTTATTGAAGCCAAAGAAGAAAACCTGGGCCATCCGGTGGAGATGCTTTATATTGAGCCGCGCCTCAAAAAAATCCTAAGCGATAGCGGGTTTGTATTTGTGGATAGTCCGGCCGATGCCGATTATTTAATTCAAGTGCAAGCTGCCACCCGCAAAGGCGCGCAGGTTTACAATTTGTATTCCGCATTCGGCGACGTCACCATTTCCGTAATCGACCTGTCTTCAGGTAATGAGCTGTTTAAAAAAGCGATTAATAATTTCAAAGGTATTCAGCTGGATTATGAGAAGGCCGGTATTAAAGCCCTGCAAGAAGGTGGCAAGCGGGTGGAACAAATTATTCCGGACATCATTAAATTGTTTCGTAATTAATTCAGTTTTCCAGGCGGATAATGTAAATTCTGATCAGAATCAGGAATATCTGATCAATTAATTGCTTTAAAAAGGGACGGTTATTAAATTTACCGTTCCTTACTGTTAGCTAAGCGCTGATGTCAACTATTACAAAGGAGAAATTATATGAGAGCTCTCAAATTATTTTCGATTCTGATGCTGGGGAGTCTCCTTTTTCTGGCCTGTTCAGGAAAGCTGTCTGAAGAAGAATATTATCAAAAAGCCAAAGATGCTTACGGAAAGCAGAACTTTAGTCAGGCCATTGATAATTTCAAAAAAATCACCCAATATTACCCCAAAGGGAAACATGCGGCGGAATCTTTGTTTATGCTGGGTTTCATCAACGCCAACGATCTCAAAAAATACGATGAAGCAAAAAAATATTATTCGGAATTCATCGAAAAATATCCCAAGCATGAGTTGGCAGACGACGCTAAATATGAAATTGAAAATCTGGGCAAGGATATCAACGAACTGCCCTTTTTTAAGCAGATTGCCAGCGACAGTGTAAAACAATAAATGTTTAACACAATAAAACCAAGAAAGAGCTGATTTCATCAGCTCTTTCTTTTTTTGTCGTTTTGAAACTTTTTTGGTCTTTCCATAGTAAAATTGCCTTTATTGCACAAAGAAGATGGTAAAGGATTGCGGAAATGCACGTGGTCATCGGTCTTTTAATCTTGATAGGCAGCCTGTTCGCACAGCAAAATCAGGCGGATTCACTACAAACACATATTCAGCTTCGCACATTTCTAAATTCGGATCAGGTACCCTTAAACCGGGAAGTCGTTTACCACGTTGAATTATCCTGGGAAGGCCAACTCCAGCGTTATCACATCCAGAATATCGGCGAGCCTGCCGTAACCAATCTCAAATTAAGAGGCAGCGGCTCATCCAACCGTTTTTACACCGAAAAAGACGGTTCCCCCCGCTCCGTTAAGCGCATCACCTATTACCTGAAACCCCTGGAATTGGGCATGGCGTATATTAACGGAGTGACCATTCAATACGAAGATACCAAGCTTAATATCAACGGTTCGCTTCTTTCCCAACGGCTCAGCGTGCAAATCATAGAGCCCGTCCCGGAGCCGGGTTCGGCTTCCGCGCTAATGCAAACCATTGTGCTGGTATTAGTGGGGCTCTTTCTACTGGTTTTAGCGTTTTTCATCTACCGCTATTTCAAAATTCGTAAACAGGCTGAAGCACCGCCCCCCGAGCCGAAACTTTCTTTGGAAGAGCAATATCTCGATCTGATCAAAAATTCTGTTCTGTTGAACGACGAACAACCGGACGAACAATTTGCATCGTTACTACAGCTTTTTAACCGTTACCTGAAACAAAAATTTACCCTTGACCAGGTCGTCACATTCGAAAATATAACCAACGTTTTGAATCCGCATATTAAGGATCAAAATCTCTTAAACAAACTCAAAGAGATTTACGATCGGGCGGAACTGGTTAAATTCGCCGGTGAACCCGTTTCTGCCGGTGAATTACATATTTTTTACGATACGATCGAACTCACTCTGCAGCGTCTGAATACATCACAAAACCCGGACGCCGACCAGAAATAAGAACACGAATACGGCGCTCTGATTCCGACGCTGCGAAGTAGCATATTTATCACCAACAAATTCCTGTGATGGATAAGATGAAGGGGACTGCGTTTCCCTTTTTAACTGCTTAGAGGAGGTAAAATGAATCCTGACATCAAAGCGATAAACGAACGCATTGAAAAAGAAAGCGGCTTTATCGATTCGATTTTAGCGGAAATTTCCAAGGTTATTGTGGGGCAGAACTACATGGTAGAGCGGCTGATGATCGGCCTGCTATCCAACGGTCATATTTTACTGGAAGGGGTGCCCGGTCTGGCCAAAACCCTGACCGTTAAAACCCTGTCCCAGACCATCAAAACGAATTTCCAGCGCATCCAGTTTACGCCAGATCTGTTGCCGGCCGATTTAATCGGCACCTTGATTTACAATCAAAAAGACGGGTCGTTTATGACCAAAAAAGGGCCCATCTTCAGCAATCTGATCCTGGCGGACGAGATCAACCGCTCGCCGGCCAAAGTTCAGAGCGCACTGCTGGAAGCCATGCAGGAACGTCAGGTAACCATCGGGGAAAACACCTTTAAACTGGAAGACCCTTTTCTGGTTCTGGCCACACAGAATCCCATTGAACAGGAAGGCACCTACCCCCTGCCGGAAGCGCAGGTGGATCGTTTTATGCTTAAACTGAGCGTGGGCTACCCCAGCAAAGACGAAGAACTGGAAATCATCCGCCGCCAGACCGGCAAGCAAATAACAGAAGCGGAAGCCGTGGTCACACCGGAACAGATCATCCACGCCAGGGAGGTGGTAAAAGACGTTTACATGGACGAAAAGATCGAACGTTACATCATCGACATTGTGTTTGCCACCCGTCAGCCGGAAGAGTACGGCCTAAAAGAACTCAACGGGCTGATCAATTACGGCGCCAGTCCGCGCGCTTCCATATATCTGGCACAGGCCGCTAAGGCCCACGCCTTCCTGCGCCGCCGGGGTTACGTTACCCCGGAAGACGTGCGCGCCATCGGCATGGACGTATTGCGCCACCGCGTAATCTTATCTTACGAGGCCGAAGCCGAAGAAATGACGCCGGATGACGTGGTGCGCAAGGTCTTGAATCGGGTGGAAGTTCCTTAATGAGAAGGCAAACGTGAGTACCGAAATTTACATATTAATCGGCATTGGAATTCTGCTGTCGCTGCTGCTGATGCTTTTTCTTTTTGTCTCGACACGTAAAAACGCCCGCACGGAAGAATCCGAACCGGAAAAAGATGAAGAGCAGATTTCCCGCGAACTGTTGAAAAAAGTCAAACGCATCGAAATCTCTACCCGCAGTGTGGTGAACGAGGTGTTTTCCGGTGAATACCATTCGGTGTTCAAAGGCCGGGGCATGGAATTCTCGGAAGTGCGCGAATATCAGCCGGGCGACGACATTCGCACCATCGACTGGAACGTTTCGGCGCGCATGGGCCATCCCTATGTAAAGATTTTTGAAGAAGAACGCGAACTGACGGTGATGCTGCTGGTGGACGTCAGTTCCAGCGGGAATTTCGGCACCAGTCATCAGCTTAAGCGCGAAGTGGCCGCGGAGCTATCCGCCGTGCTGGCCTTTTCGGCCATTAAAAACAACGACAAAGTGGGTCTGATTATTTTTTCGGATCAGATTGAAAAATATATTCCGCCGCGTAAAGGCAAAAAACATGTGCTGCGCGTGATTCGGGAAATTCTATTTTACAAGCCGAAAGACGCGCAAACCAACATCGGAAACGCGCTGGAATTTTTGACCCGGGTGTTAAAACGGCGCAGTACGGTTTTTCTGATTTCCGATTTTCTGAGCGAAGGGTACGAACAATCCCTGCAACTGGCCAATAAAAAGCACGATATCATCGCGGTCAGCATCATCGATCCCAGGGAGATCACCCTGCCGGACGTGGGCATTATTGACCTGGAAGACGCGGAAACCGGGGAAACCGTTTTGGTGGACACGTCCAGCGCACAACTGCGGCGCGAATTCTTCAGCAACAATTCCGAAAGATACCAGAACCGGGACGGATACTTTAAATCCATTGGCGTGGACCATATAGTGGTACACACCGACCGGTCGTATGTGGAGCCGGTGGTGCGCTTTTTCAAATTACGCGCCCGCCGCCTGGCGATGTGAGTCGCCGGATTTATAAGAGTAACCGTGATAAGAAGTAAATGATGAATTTTAAATTCTATGTGTTGAATGGAAATAAGTTTAATGGCAATCTTTGAACTTGTTCTCTTAAACCATGAATTCTGAATTCGACAATGACTTGTCATTCCCAGCTTGAGCAGCATTGTCCGGCTATCGACGGAGAATCCTTTGCCGGAACTAAGAGGATGACACGAAAAATTCCATCTGTACAATCATTCAGAACAGAAACAAGGAGTTTAAATTTAAATAAGAGAATGATAAGGTTAAATAAAAATATGAAACGTAAAACCGGTTTGTTAGCGCTCCTTGCGCTCCTTCTTTTTCTGGGTTGTACCAAACAGGAAAAACCGCAGATTTCCGAACAGGCCAGGTTAAGTCTGGCCAACGCTTACTACAATAACGGACTGTACGAAGCGGCCGCCCGGGAATATCTGTATTACATCGACCACTATCCTCTGGACGACGCGCGCCGGGCTAACACCTATTTCACCGTGGCCAACATCTATTTCGAACGCATTAAAGATTACAACATGGCGCTGGAATATTTCCTTAAAATCAAATACCTGTTTCCAGAAAGCAGTCTGCAAAAGGAAGTGAGCAAGCGCATCGTGAATTGCCTGGAGCGGCTGGAACGATCGACCGACGCCCAGCGCCTGGTGGAAAAAGAAGCGGCACTGGATCAATCCCAGGTTAAAGAAAACCGGCCGGGCGCCGTGGTGGCCACCGTGGGCCCCCGAAAAATCACTCAAGGCGATCTGGATTTTGAAATCAGTCAGCTGCCGGCTTACCTGCAAAAGGAATTTCAATCGCCGCGAAAAAAACAGGAATTCCTGAAGCAGTACATCTTGCAGGAACTGCTTTACGACTCGGCCAAACGGAAGGGGCTGGACAAGGACAAAGACGTTGTCGAAGGAACTTTTCGCGCTAAAAAATCTTTAATGGTGGAAAAACTTTTGCAGCAGGAAATGCAAAAACAGGTGCAAATTACTCCCGAAGACGTGAAATTGTATTACCA
>CAZJNP010000174.1:0-6316 GCA_964547355.1 uncultured Calditrichaceae bacterium | reverse complement strand
AAGCAGATCGAACCGGGAGTCCAGTGGATTCAACCCCGTTTCCAGGGCAAAAAAGGCCATCCCATTTTGATGCACCGTTCTTTGTTTCCGTTAATTTTAAATGCGGATGAAAACAGTAATCTCAGAGAAATTACCAGGGGGAATGAAATTAAGACAAAAATCTGGGATTGCGCTTTTCGGGAAATTTTAACCGATCTGGATACCAGGGAAGAATTAAGACAATGGCTGATTGAGGATGAAAAGTAACTAAGATTTTTTGGAATTTATTTGTCAGGAATTGTAATTTATGGTGGCGGTGTTACCGTCGAAGTAATACTAAATCGGGACAATACACGGATTTTTTTCTAAGGAAATATATGAGTAAAAATTTATTTACTAAGATCGCCGATTTCGAGGAACGCAACGTTCCTTTTGTGTTGACCACGGTCGTGGACTTAAAAGGTTCGGTACCGGGTAAGGTCGGATTTAAGATGCTGGTGGAATCGGACGGCACAACCACAGGCACTGTGGGCGGCGGTGAGCTGGAGCAGCAGGTCATTAGAGAATCTTTGGAACGGCTTTCCGGTGGGGAAAGCGGAATAAAAGAATATTTGTTAACCGATAAAGAGGTGGAAAAACAAGCGGGGATCGACGTGATTCCCATGTCATGCAGCGGCAAGGTGCAAATTTACTACGAAGTGCACGGTGCGCTGCCGACTGTTTATGTATTCGGCGGCGGGCACGTGGGCCGGGCCCTGCTGTATCAGCTTGCGCCGCTGGGTTACCATCGCGTGTTAATCGATAACCGGGCGGATTTCGCTACCAGAGAAGTGAATCCGCATGCCTCGGAATGGATTTATATGGAATATGAGGAATACGCCCGGCAGATGAAACCGGTCCCGACTTCCTTTATCGTAATTTTAACCCAGGGACACCATTTTGATTACCATATTTTAAAGGCCATTTACGAGCGCGAACTGGTCCTTCCGTATATCGGGGTAATTTCTTCACGGGCCAAGGCCGAGGGACTCATCAGCAATCTGAAAAGAGATTTTGGCGAAGAGGTGGATCTTTCCCGGCTGCACACGCCCATAGGATTGGACATCGGCGGGTCCACGGCAGAAGAAATATCCCTGAGCATCGCCGCGGAAATCCAGGCCGTGCGCTACGGAAAAAATAACGGAAAAATCCGGTCATTGAGGAAGGAAGGAAACGAGTAACCTGGACACGATGGAGATGTATTAGATCGGATAAAGGAATAAAATCGGTGAATCGGTTTCTCTCCCAATTATTGCGGTTATGTTAGCCCCATGATTAAATTCATGGGTTAGCATATAAAGGTTGTTGAAAAGGGCAGCAACGCACTGTGCCTGAAACATTTCGGTGACTGGTATCGCGTTGTGCGGATGTCCAAACCTGCGACCAACACCCCGATTTATCGGGGTGCAATGCGGGTACCTGAAATATGGAAGCTAACCGCTTCAGCGGTTTAACATATAAACGGAGGTTATGCCATGCTGCATTCCCACGTCAAAGTCTGGGTGCATGTGGTATGGACAACACACGATAGAGAGCGGGTTTTGAACATCGAATTACGAAAAAAGCTGTTTTGCCATCTTGTTTCCCACGCAAAAGAGGAAGGCATTCAGACCGAACGTATCAATGTTCAACCAGAACATGTACATTGTTTATTAGCGCTTCCCTCTGACAAAACGCTTGCCACGGTGGTTAAGGGATTAAAAGGTGAGTCCTCCCGCTGGATTAACGAGCAAGGATTTTTGCCCGGGAGTTTCCGCTGGCAACGCGGTTATGGTGCTTTCTCTGTAAGCGCATCTCAACTTGACAGGGTTAAGGTGTACATTGAACACCAGGACGTTCATCACAAACGTCAGACATTTGGGGAAGAGTATGAAGCCTGGGTGAAAAGGTATGGCATGGAGATGGGGAAAAACCGCTGAAGCGGTTGGCATACCGACCGACTGGTCGCGAGCCGTATCACCCGGATGAATCCGGGAGTTAAACTCAATAATGTATGCTTTTTTAATAAAGGTTTATGAGTGATTAACGGGAAAAATAAAGTATATATCGACGAAAAATCGTATATTCCCAAAGATCTCTCGTATTGTCGAAATCGTGAATAGATGCATATGAAAAGGTTTATTTAAAAAATCCTGATAATTATCCTCCGGAGAAAAATTCTATGAAAGCCAATCCTAAAGATTTCCGCGTGGACGCCCTTGGTAAACTCCACGGCGAAACCCGCTACATCCGGGATGAGAAGGTCCCCGGTCTGTGGTACGGAACCACCGTGCGCAGCCCCTTTCCCCGGGCGCGTATCAAATCGATTTCCTTTGACGAACGGTTTGACTGGCGGCGCGTTGTCGTGGTTACCGCACGGGACATTCCCAATAATTATGTGGCTATGCTGGAAAATGACATGCCGTTCTTGGCGCAAGAGGTCGCCAATTATGTAGGCGAACCAGTCGTGATCCTCGCGGCGCCGGATAAAGATACTTTGAAGGAAGCCCTGCCGTTCATTCGCATAGAATACGAAGAGCTGCCTTTTGTGCTGGACATGCTGAAGTCGGAAACAAGCGGCGTGAAAATTTTCGGCGATCGCAATATTTTCAAAGAAATTCAAATCGAAAAAGGCAGTTTGAAGGAAGCGGAGCAGTCCGCCTATGCCCGGATCGAAATTGAAGCGCGTACCGGTTTTCAGGAACATCTTTATCTGGAGCCGCAGGGAATCATTGCCATTCCGGAAAAAGATCGGGTGATTATCAAAGGTTCCATGCAGTGTCCCTATTACATCAAAAATGCATTAAACGAGATGTTTGCCGGGCAGAAAACAGTCACGGTGATCCAGGCCACCACCGGTGGCGCCTTTGGCGGGAAGGAGGACTTTCCGTCGCTTTTGGCCGGACACGCTGCCCTGTTAGCGGTAAAAAGCGGGCATCCGGTGGCCATGTTTTACGACCGCGAAGAAGACGTTCGCTATACAACCAAGCGCCATCCTTCCTACCACCGCGATGTGGCTTACGTGGACAAGGACGGACGCTTGCTGGGGCTGGATTTAACCATTTACCTGGACGGCGGTGCGTATTGTACTCTGTCGCAGGTGGTACTGGCAAGGTCGGCGCTGACCGCCACAGGCTGTTATTATGTGCCCAATATTCGCATTCATGCCAAAGCGGTGGCGACCAATACAGTGCCGAGCGGCGCGTTCCGCGGTTTTGGCGGACCGCAGGCCGTATTCGCCATCGAGATGCTGATGGAACAAATCGCGGCAGAGTTGAATCTCTCTCCGAAAGCCGTGCGCCAAATCAATCTGATCCGGGAAGGACAGACGACGGCCACCGGACAGGTGCTGCGTTACAGTGTTTCTTCTCTGGAAACATTCGAGGATGTGCTTGCCCGCAGCGATTATGACACAAAATATGAGATCTATAAAAAATGGAACCAGCCAATTCTGGAACGGCTGAAACAAGGCAAATACCCGCGTCGGAATGGTAATGAAATGCTGAAAGGGATCGGTGTGTCGGCGTTTTTACACGGCGCCGGATTTACCGGAACCGGTGAGAATAAAATTCAGGGCAAAATCCGCGTGGAATTAAATGCGGACGGTTCGCCGGTGATTTACACGGCACAGACCGAGATGGGACAGGGAGAACAGACGGCTTTTCGTAAAATAATGGCCGAGACGCTGAACATTGATCGGGAGCAGGTGGTGCTTGCGGAAGTGAATACGGATCATGTGCCCAATTCCGGTCCTACCGTGGCTTCGCGCAGTACCATGGTGGTCGGCAGCCTGATTGTAGACGCCGGCAATGAGATCATCAACCGCCTGACAAAACAATTGCAAAAAGAATATGGCGTTCCGTTTGAGTATCGGTTGGGTTATTTTTACGGAGGCGGGGAAATCCTTTCTTTTCGCGAAGTTGCCAAAAAGTTTGCCGGACTAAAAGTGGAAAAGCAGTACACCCATCCGCCGATTATTAAATTCGATGATATTCACTGGAAAGGAGATGCCTATCCGGTTTTCTCCTGGGCGGCAGCGGTGGCCGAGGTGGAAGTGGACCCGGTAACTTTCACAACCAAGGTGACCAGCTACTACACCACGCACGAAATCGGCAAGGCGATCAATTACGATCAGTCCATCGCTCAGATACAGGGCGGGACGCTGCAGGGCATCGGTTACGCCATTTATGAAAAAATCGGATTGCAGGACGGTCATTTTGACGTGACCGGATTTACGGATTACATCATTCCTTCCGCAGCGGATATGCCTGAAATGGAAGTTACGATTCTTGAGAATCCCTATCCCTTCGGACCCTTCGGCGCCAAGGGACTTGGCGAGTTGCCGTTGGTGGGAGCGGCTCCGGCTGTTGTGGCGGCTTTGCGAATGATTTTTAATTATCCGTTCAGTAAAATTCCTATTATGCCGGAAGATTTGTTTATGGTGGTTAAATCGATTAAAGAAAAAGGAGCATAAAATGAAGGTCTCCTTGAAAGTGAATGGAAAGCCGGTAACATTGGAGGTCTCTCCGAAAAAAAGGTTGCTGGATATTTTACACGATGACCTGGGACTCATTTCCGTTAAAGAAGGATGCGGCCAGGGCGAATGCGGAGCCTGCACGGTTCTGTTTAACGGGCGCAACGTGAACTCCTGCCTGATTCCGGCTTTTCAGGCGGACGGCAGCGAAGTAGTGACTCTGGAAGGATTGCGCAAATGGTCCGGGTATTCCGATATTGAGCGGGCTTATGTGGAACACGGCGCGGTGCAGTGCGGCTTTTGCCTGTCCGGTTTTGTGGTTTCAACCGTTGCTTTCCTTAAAGAGCATCAAACACCGGCTTCCGAAGAGGAGATAAAGGAAGGCCTGTCTGGTAATTTATGCCGCTGCACCGGTTATACCAAGATTGTGGAGGCGGTTAAGGACCTGGCCGATCATGATGAAATCAAATTAAAATTTGAAGAGGACTGGCCCTATGGCGGAAAATAGTGATTTTGTTTTTCGTCCCCGTAATCTGGACGAATTGGATGAACTGGCGCTTAAAAACGATCGCCCGCTTACTTATGTAGCCGGAGCGACTGATTTGATGGTACAAAAAAATAAATGGCAGAAGGCACACACGCTGATCGATCTAACGGCTTTGCCTGAAATACATGATACCATCCAGGCGACGGAGTCCGGAATAAAAATCGGCGCAGCGGTGGATTATTCGCGCATTATTCATCATCCGGTCATTGCCGATCGTCTGCCCCTTTTGGTGGAAGCCTGCCGCCAGATCGGATCGGTGCAAATCCAGAACCGGGGTACGCTGGGCGGGAACATTGCCAATGCTTCGCCCGCCGGAGACAGCCTGCCGGTGCTTGCCGTGTTAGACGCCAGCCTCTGGATTGGCCCGCGTTACAACGGAAAGTTTGAAATTTTAAAACTGGATCAGGTGATGACGGGGCCGGGGCAAACCACGCTGAGTGGTAATCGCTATATCGCTTTTATCGAGATCCCTTTTCCTGAGAAGGAAGGTCAGTTCCGGGCTTTTCGTAAGGTAGGTCAGCGGCAGGCGATGGCCATCAGCAAGCTAAGCCTGGCCGTGCTGGGCTGGCAGCGCAACGGAATCGTCGAAGATATTCGCATCAGCACCGGAAGCGTGGCGCCGCAAATTACGCGCCATCGTCAGACAGAAGCTATCCTCAGAGGAACCGCGCCGGATGCAGAACGCATCGAACAGGCCTGCCAGATGATCCGGGAGGAGATTCATCCCATCAGCGATATCCGTTCCACCGAGGAGTACCGCCGTGAGATTACCGCCGGCGTATTGCGGGATATATTGCATACCATTTTTTAATGGTAGCTTGTACGTATATCTGACGTCGCAATCGGCAGTACAGGGCTTAAAACAGAGAAGTATTTGGTTCTACCCTCCGGGTGATGAATCGGACATATTTTTACATGAGTGGTTACCGGATTAAATTAGGAATAAAAACAAAATTTGGGATGGTAACATGAAAGAAAAAATCAAACAGAAACTGGAACAATTCGGGTTTGATTATTCGGAATCGCAGGAAACCGTTACGATTTATCTGGATTATTCGCTTCGGATTCTGATTCGTTTTTACGACAATAAGATGATCCTCGAAGATAAGGTGACCAATTGGAACTTCCTGACCGGAATGATCGAATTAAGCCTGAAGCAATCCATGCTGTTCAACTGGATCGGAATGATTTTCGTGACTTTATTATTTTGGCTCAGCGATCAACAGGCCATTTCTTTTCATTTTCTGCCGATTTATCTGTTTATCATATTCTGGGTATTGTTCTGGACGGGTTATTAT
>CAZJNP010000173.1:0-6337 GCA_964547355.1 uncultured Calditrichaceae bacterium | reverse complement strand
GGCAACAATTGTCCCACATGTCTCCATCCCAGATCCCCCCCCTTGGCTGCGCTCACTGAATCGGCAGAATACTCTTTGGCTAATTGGGCAAAGTTGGCGCCTTGCAATAATTTATTATACAATCGTGTTGCTTCTTCCAAACCGGCTTTCCATCCGGGTTCCATAGCGCCCGGTTCTACAGGAATGAGAATATGGGATAGTCGCAACCGTTCGGGCAGGTAAAATTTTTGTTTATTCTCCTGGTAATATTTCTGCACGTCCGCATCCGTGATGTGCACCTGGTCGGTCACGGCAATTTTCCACAATTTTCGAATCAATAAACGGCGGCGTATTTTATTCACCCATTCCCGGTAGTCCATTCCGGTTTCGGATAACTGCCGTTTAAATTCCTTTACCGAAGAATACATTTTCTTCATAAAATCGATTTGTTCCTGCAATTCTTTGGCGCTAATTTGCAATCCTCTGCGATGTGCTTCTTGCACTAACAATTCCTCTTCGATGAGTTGATCTAATACCTGATTGCGGATTTCATCAAATCGTTTTTCGGAAATGCGCTGGTGCACCGTAATGAGCGGAAGTTTTTCGTTAATTTTGGACATTAAACGATCGTTTGTAATTATTACATCGTTGACTGTTGCAACTACTTTACCCTTTTGACCTGCAGAAGAGAGGGCGTTTGTTGCAATCAGTCCGAAAACAATTAAGTAGATAAGAGAAAAAATATTCCGTTTCATGGGAAAAACCCCTGTTTAATGAAAGCGAAAAAAGGGGTGGTGAATGGTTCACACCCCTAAGAAAAAATGCTCCGGCCAATCCATAAACTTAGACAGGTGAATTCAGGGTTTATGGTTTACATATCATGACAAGTTAAACATAATGCGCTATTGACGTTGTCCATCCGCAGAAAAGGACGGCTGGAGTTGTCATGCGGATTATGACAAGATGCGCATTCCACCTGATCTTTGTTCGGGCCGTACAGCGGTAAAACGCCACCCACTTTTCCGTCGGTCGCAGGATGGAAGTTAGGATCCAACACAGGATCGTAAGTGACGGAGATGGGATGATCGTCGGAAAGATCGGTTCCGATGTTTGATCCCTCAAAATTAATATTTCCGGAGGGACTTTGGCCCACATGACATGACGTGGCGCAGTAATTAATGGTCACATTGGAAGCAGCGGAGCCGAACTTTGCGGGAGGTACATTGATGATCTGATCCAAAGCAATGGTGTTATCATGGCAGGAAAGGCAAGCCAACGAACTTCCCTGAGGCGAATTTGCAATGGTCATATCAATGCTGCTACTGCTGTACATGGTGTACGGACCGGTAGGCGTTTCGCGGTTCCACAACGGCGCGTCTATGTTCGTATTATTGTTGTGGGGAGTATGGCAGTAAACGCAAATTTCGCCCCAATCCTGTAGGCCCATGCCATTCGTGGTGGCTTTGCGCAGGTTATGCGGTGTGTTTTCTACCTTGTCTCCATCCCATTGGGCGAACAGGTTGCTCGGTAACAATATGCACAAAACCAAAGCCAAAACGGCAAGGGACAAAAGTCCTTTTTTCATGCATAGCCCCCTTTCTTTAGGGTTTAATTGGTTAACGGTTTTTTCCCGGCAGTTTTTTATTTATAACCGCCGAGATAATGATAAACCTGAATTCTATGATTTAACTGATCCGCGACATAAATCCTGTCATCCTTGTCGATGAACATTCCAGCAGGAAGGCGCAGATCGGCGAGACCGGAGCCAAAATTTCCAAAATACAATAATAGTTTTCCCTCTTTGTCAAAAATTTGAATATTGTTAAACGCTGCATCCGTAACATAAATATGTCCTTCGCTATCTAAGGCAATCCCTTTGGGTCTCGAAAAACAACCCGGCACATTTCCGATTTTGCCAAAGGTCAATAAAAAATGGCCTTTGGGGTCGAGTACTTGTACGCGGAAGTTCATGGTGTCCACAATGTAAATATTCCCTTGCGCATCAATGGCGATGTTTGTGGGAAAGTTGAATTCTCCGGGATCAGTACTGCGGTTCCAGGTGTGATCCAAACTGCCTTCGGATATTTTTTCACCTTCTTTTTCCTGTCTGCCGATGGTAAATATGAGTTTGAATTCGTTGCGGTCGAACACCTTAATCTGATGCGCCCAGGTATCTACCACATAAATTAGGTTTAGCTTGGAATTAACCGCGATGCCTGAAGGACGTACTAATAAGTCTTTGCCGCCGAAAGCAGTTTTAAAGGTACGATCCGGATTGTACACCACAATGCGCTGCCCACCCGCATCCGTTACATAAATGAAGCCGTGGTCATCCGTGGTTACGCCCAGAGGATTAAGCAGCCTGCCGCGTCCGCTTCTGCCTAAAACATCGAGTTTTTTTTGCTCAAAATCGAAAATCAAAACTTTGCGCCAATGCGAATCGGTCACGTAAAGAAGTCTTCCGGCATCCACATATACATTTAAGGGCTTTTTTAAAGCGCGAAGCCGGGGACGCCCGAAAAATGTTTCGAAGATTTTTTGGGCTAAAGTAAGTTGTCGCTCTCCCAACTCAAGCTCAGAATGAATGCTACGAACGAACTGAATTTTAGGCTCAGCAGGGGGTAAGGGCCAGACAAAATCTTCTGGCTTTAGCTCAGGGCCTTTTCTGCTGCCGGCGCAGGAAAGGCAAAACGCAGCAAGAAAAAAACTTATTAAACAATTGCGAACAGATACACATGATACGGGCATTGCTTTCCCTTTTACTAGAATGTAATGTTTTTCACTAAGTCATTTAGCAAAAGGAATGCCACCGAAGACGACAAATTTATCCCTTTGGCAAAAAAGAGGTAAAAAACGAACCGCCTGAATGAGAAACTTGCCAGAACCTGCGATTTTACGTGATTAAATTCCTTATTTAAAATTTGAAAAGACGGAAATATATTTTTAAAGAATGGGAGAGTTTCGTTTTTTTAGGCTTTCTAGAGAATAAAAAAGTAGTGATTGGTAAAAAAACTGTGCGCTTCCGCGCAGGAAAATGTGCGATTCTGCACACTTCTCGTCGGGCTAATCCGCGAAACAAGCGCTCTTAGAGCAAACTAAGCATTTTGATTTTTGGTTTTTGCTGCGGCGAAGAGCTTTCATTGGATTTTTCTGATTTGGGGCTGCGAATGGTTTCCAGCAAAAAGTCCATATTGAATGGCTTATCCAGGTACAAATCAATGCCGATCTTTTCCAGTTCCTCGCGCAACTGGCCGGACCCAAAGGCGGAAATAATAAGAGTGCGGATGTTCGGTTGTGTTTTTTTAGCGAAGCGCAACACATCCAGGCCGGAAATACCCGGCAGGCGCAAATCGGTTACCAACCAGTCATAAGGTTCTTTTGTTAACAATGCCAGCGCCTCTTCGCCACTCTGTACAGCCGCCACGCTGATTTTGTGTTTGGCTAACAGGCGTTCCAGCGACCAAAGCAGCAGCCGTTCGTCGTCTACAATGAGAACATTCATTTTTGCTCCAACCCATTTTAATTATTGTACGGCAACAAACGTACCAAATTTATAGAAGTCCGTATTTTTGCATTTTGCGGCGAAAGGCGTCGCGAGTAATGTGCAGCAATCTGGCCGCCCGCACCTGATTACCGTCCATTGCATTCAAAGCCTGAATAATCAATAGCTTTTCTACCTCGTGCAGGGGAATTCCCTGCTCGGGCAAGCGGAACAGTTTGGAGCTTTCCAAATGGTGTAGCTCGGAATTTTGAATTTCTTCTGGTAAATGTTCTGGCTTTAACTCTGTAATATCTTCCAAAATCATAATGCGTTCTACTACATTCTTAAGCTGACGTACATTCCCCGGCCAGGAATATTCTAAAAGCATACGCTTGGCCTCTTTCGAAACGGATTGAACATTGCGCCGGAACTGCCGATTGAATGTTTCGATGTAATGTTCAGTTAGTGGTATGATGTCATCTTTACGCTGGCGCAAAGGCGGAATGGTTAAGGTTATGGTGTTAAAACGGTAAAACAAGTCCAGACGGAAGCGATCGTTTTGTACTTCTTTTTGCAGGTCGCGGTTGGTGGTGGCAATAACGCACACATCAATTTCAATGTCTTTGATACCGCCAATGCGCCGGGCACGGCGATCTTCCAAAACCTTGAGCAGTTTGGCCTGCATGGCTTTGGGCATATCTCCCACTTCTTGCAATAAAATGGTACCGCCCTGGGCAATTTCGAACAGGCCGCGCTTCATTTGTTTGGCGTCGGTAAAAGCCCCGCGTTCGTGCCCGAACAATTCGCTTTCTAACAGAGTTTCGGGTACGGCCATACAATTAATTTCAACAATGGGCCGGGCGGAACGTCCGCTTTGATAATGAATGGTGCGCGCCAAAAGGTCTTTCCCGGTTCCGCTTTCACCTTGAATGAGCACCGTGGAGGCTTCGCTGTTGGCAATTTGTCGGGCGATGTGAATAATTTTTTGCATAGAAGGATGGACGGCAATGATATTTTCGAAATGATAACGATGGCTTTCTTTGGAGCGGCGGTAGTTCATTTCGCGTTTTAAGTAGTCTACTTCCAAGGCTTTGCGCACGGCCAATATCACCTCGTCCATGTTAAAAGGTTTGCTAAGGTAGTCTTGCGCGCCCAACTTCATGGCCTCCACGGCGGTATCCACGGTAGTCATGGCTGTAATGACCAAAACAGGTATTTGACAATTTTTTTGTTTTAAATCTTTCAAAATGGTCAGGCCGGAAATGTCCGGCAGCATCAGGTCCAGTAAAATCAGATCCGGCGCGGAAGAACATATGTAATCGTAAACTTCTTTGCCATTGTGCAGCTGGGCAACTTGGTAGTTCTCTTTTTCCAGCACTTTAGCCAGCGACCAACAAATTAGTTTATCGTCATCGATGATTAAAATTTTGGCATTTCCCATATTTCGAATCCGCCGTTTATTGATGTAAAGGAATTTCGATTGCAAAAGTCGTGCCCTGGCCGGGCGCACTTTGAACGGAAATTTTGCCACGGTGCTGCTCTACAATGCGGTTGGCGATGGCCAGCCCTAAACCGGTTCCCTGCGATTTGGTGGAAAAAAACGGCTGAAAAATTTTATCCAGCACATCGGACGGAATACCCGGTCCGGTATCGGAAATGGTAATTTTCACCCGACGGTCTTGCTCGGTATCGATCAACGCGGTTTGTACCTTCAATTGGCTCTGGTGATTCATAGCCTGTAAGGCGTTAATGATAATATTTACCAAGACTTGCTGCATTAAAAATGGATCCACGTACACCGGGGGAATGTTTTGGTCGAATTTTTGTTCCAGTTGAATGCCGGAGAACTGGCCGCTACGCGCGCACAGAGTTAACGCTTTTTCTATGAGTTCGTCCAAAGGGACATGTGTAAATTGCGGTTTGGCCGGCCGGGAATAAGCTAAAAAGCTTTTTAAGGAATTATCCAGCCGCTTGACCTCATCCTGAATTTCTTCCATGATTTTGCGGTTGGGGTCATCGGCAGCCATTTCCATGGTTTGTACATGGATGGCGCCAGAAATGGCGGCCAACGGGTTTCGAATCTCATGGGCGATACCCGCAGCCAATTCGCCCAAGGTAGAAAGGCGGTCGGCGTGCTGTAATTCCTTTTGGTAGCTCAGCTCCACCTCGCGCAGCATGTCCGAAAGCCGCGCCACCATGGAATTGAAACAATTGTTCAAAAGACCAATTTCATCCTTGCGTTGCATTACTACGCGTGCGGAAAGATCCCCATCCTCCACGTTTTTCATTGAATCGGCCAGACGCCGTAAGGGTTTGCTGATTAAAAAATGGAAGAATAAGCCTAAAACCAAACTAATGATTAAGAAAACAGACAAACTGTTCACAAGCACCAGATTACGGATCATGGAAAGTTGCTGAAACAGGTGTTTGGTAGAGACGGATATTTCAAGAATTCCCAAATTTGTCCCGGCATTTTTATGACATGTCCGGCAACGTGCTTGTGTACGGATGGGGCGCAGCGCAATGATCTTTTGCGCTGCGCCCAGTATACGGATGTCACTGCTCTGGAACCGGTCCATATTTTGTCCGGGCTTGAAGTATATTTTCCCCCCGGTTTTGGTGGAGTCTGAGGACATCACAACCCTGCCCAGGGAGTCCGCAATACTAACGGATACGTTTTTATGGGGCAACGTGCTTAACAGGTTCCGGAGTTGCGGCCAAATATTTTCTTGATGATTTAACATTATTTTTGTAAGCGCGTTAATGATGGTGTTATCGGCATCGACGCTTCTTTCTTCTACCGAGCGTACCATTTGGCGTTCCACGATGTTCATAGTAATGTAACTGGCCAGCCCAACCACTATAGCTACAATTAGT
>CAZJNP010000172.1:0-6388 GCA_964547355.1 uncultured Calditrichaceae bacterium | reverse complement strand
AGCGCTTCCTCCTCCGGTGAGGGAATGAAACAGAGAGAAGCCCAATAAACCGCTTCCGGAGAACTTTAAAAATTCTTTACGAGACATAGCCATGCTAAAAGCTCCTTAATTTTTTAGAAGACGTTTTATTTTTCTTAGCGTAATTTTACGATATGCTTTATAGTTGGCGGCCGTGGAATCAAAGCTGTTGATACGCACTTTGCCGTCCTGACTGTCCTGGTGAATATACTCGTATCCGCCCAGGCTAATGCCCACATGGGTGATTTTATTTTTACTGGAGCCAAAGAAAAGCAGATCGCCGGGTTTGATGTTGGAAAAATCTTTTTCGGGAATAATTTCGACGCCGTCTTTGGCCTGTTGGCGCGCGTCACGGGGCAGCAGAATACCGTGAAAGCGAAAAACGTTCTGGGTAAATCCCGAGCAGTCGCTAGCCTTGGAGGAATTGCCGCCCCAAAGATACGGGATACCCAGCATGGTTTTTGCCGTTTGAACAATTTCTTCACCGGTCAGCGAAGACATGTTGAGCCGCGGGAGATCGCTAATATGTTCGGTGTGAATATAGCCGATCGTACCTCCGGGTAAGGCCACTTTCGCCCAGTATCGGTTCTTGCTCAGCAGTTGAACCGCGGCGTTCAGAACTGCGTCGCTAACCGGCAGGGCGTCGTCTTTCGGCTGCTCCAGGATTAATGCAAACAGGGAGCGGATCCTCACCCGGGGACCGGTTTGCCATTTCTGCAAGCCTTCCTTTGTGGTGCGCCACAGCGAGCCTTTGGTTATCCAGCCGATGTAACGGTATTCGGTTTGCACCAGATACCAGCTTTTTTGGCTTTTGAGCAACTTAACCGGATAACCCAGAACGACCTGATCTACCAGTTCGCTCGCACGCCGGGGTTCTCTGCGCAGGTGAGCGACGCTGAGTTGGACGATACCGTAAATGGAATCGCCCAGCGCGGAATCCGGCAACGACGTGATCCGGTTTTCGTAATTTTTCAGCAGGGAATCGGAGAGCTGTCGGATGGCGTGTAACGCTTTTCCCGAGGTGAGTTCCCCGGAAACGATCCATTTTGAACCAGATTTTATTAGATGAACGTCAAAAACATCCAGGCTTAAATCCGGAGCGTATGTTTTTTGGATTTGTGCAAGTGATTCCGAAAACTGTTCCTGAATCTGCCGGTCGTTAGAACAGGCCAGCAGGGAAAATAAAATCAAAATCAAGAGGAAGCGTGAAAATTGTGGCATAGGGTTCTCCATCGATTACGTCCGAAGTTAATTTAAAGAATGAACAAACTATTCGCAATTTTGGCAACTTTTTCTTGAAAAGTACTCAATCTTTTTCTGCGCAAAAAAACAACCGCAGATCGCCTCGATATCCGGGTAAAATTTTTAGTTTCTTTGGTTGTTTTATATAATGGCGGTTCTTAAATTCATAGGCTTTTATAAAGGAAATGAAAGGATTAAAATATAAGTTTGCCTGCCCCGGAAATGCGCGGGGCAAAAGCAGAAAGGAGAACGCCATGCAAACACGGGACTATATCGAGCTGGAAAACGCTTACGGAGCGCACAATTACCATCCTCTAAATGTTGTTCTGGAACGGGGCGAAGGCGTTTGGGTGTACGACGTTGAGGGGAAAAAATACATGGACTTCCTGAGCGCCTATTCGGCAGTCAATCAGGGGCACTGCCATCCGCGCATCTACCAGGCGCTGGTGAAGCAGGCGGAAAAAATGACCCTCACCTCACGGGCCTTCAGGAACGATCAGTTGGGACCGTTCGCCAAAAAACTTACCGAACTGTGTGAAATGGAAATGATGCTGCCCATGAATACCGGCGCCGAAGCTGTAGAAACGGCCGTCAAAGCAGCTCGTAAGTGGGGCTACAAGGTGAAGGGAATTCCCGATGGAAAGGCCGAAATCATTGTGTGCGCCAATAATTTTCACGGCCGAACCACCACGATTGTGGGCTTTTCCACGGAAGATCAGTACAAGGACGGGTTCGGTCCGTTTACGCCCGGATTTGTGGTCATTCCCTTTGGCGATATTGCCGCGCTTAAAAACGCCATTAACGAAAACACCGCGGCCTTTATGGTGGAACCGATTCAGGGTGAAGGCGGAATATTAATACCGCCTGAAAACTATTTGAGTGAAGCTCAGGAAATTTGCCGCCAGAATAATGTGCTGTTCATTCTCGACGAAATACAAACCGGTTTGGGAAGAACAGGTAAGCTATTTGCTTACCAGCATGAACAGGGGGTAAAGCCCGATCTGATCACCATTGGCAAGGCGCTTTCCGGTGGTTTTTATCCGGTGTCTGCGGTGGTGGGCCGAAAAGACGTACTGGGCGTGTTTAAACCGGGCTGCCACGGCAGCACGTTCGGCGGCAATCCGCTGGCCTGCGCGGTGGCGACCGAGGCGCTGGATGTGATCGTGGAAGAAAAATTAGCCCGGCGTTCCGCGGAACTGGGCGCGTATCTGATGGATAAACTCAAGACCATCAATAGTCCGCACATCAAAGAAATACGCGGCAAGGGATTGTTCATCGGTATCGAGTTAACCCAGGAAGCAGGCGGCGCCCGCCGCTTTTGTGAATTTCTGGAAGAAGAAGGGCTGCTGGCCAAGGAAACACATGAACATGTGATCCGCCTGGCTCCGCCTTTGGTCATCACCAAAGAGGAAATCGACTGGGCCTTTGACCGGATTAAAAAAGCGCTGGAAACGTTGTAATACCGCATTGAAACATGAAGGGGTTAAAGAAAACGACTGCTTTAACCCCTTTTTTTATATTTCTACCACTGCTTGGCAAACGCCGCTTCCAGGCCCGGTTTTTTTGTTTTTCCTTGCCCTAAATACCAGTAGCCGGTCAGCCTGGCGTAGTTATCCAGATCGGAATGGATCAGGTAGGTGATTTCGTACAACCTGCCATTTTGTTCAAAACCAACCTTTAGCACGGGAACGCTGTCCGTCGTGGCCGTTCCCAGCTTTCCCACAACGGTTACGGAATCTCCGTTTATGACGCGCGTTATTATGAATTGTTGTTCCTGAGCGGTAATGATCATGGTGCCTTGGTACAGTATTTCGGAATCCGGTTGGCGTCCGATCACCGTGTAGCTTCCGGGTAAAAAATCAAATAAAAATTCATTTGGATTTTCCTGGGCTTTGGTTTGGGAGACCAGGCAAGTAAGGCTGAACAGAATAAACAGGAAAAAAAGAACGGCTTTCATCGTTTTTGTCCTCCGGAGATAAAGTCGGATGTAGCGGATTGAAACCACAAACAGATCCAATATACTTTTTTAAAGAAATGATTGAAAGCGGTTGTGGTATGACTCCGAAGTCATGGACGTAAAAAGAGACGTTTAAAACAGGTTGTTTTACAACTTACACAGTCTATTTTCTGGATAAAATAAGTCGGCTTTCTCGTTCGGGTTAATTGTAAACGATATATTTTCTGGCCAGAAAATTCCATAGATAAACCAGCACGGTGGCGAAGACTTTGGAAATCAGGTAAAAGAAATGTCCATACTCTGTGAAAATCCATAAAAACAATTCATTAAAACCCAATCCCACAAAACCAATCAGGGAAAAGACAAGAAATTCTTTTTTGCGGCTGGCATACGCCCGTGTGCTAAACACCCATTTACTGCTCAGGTAATAGACGGTGATCAGCCCGGCGATGAATCCGATTACGGCGGAGAGCAGGTAATTTAAGCCGGCCATTTCGGTGAGCATGACCAGCAAAGCCACATCCACCATAAAAGCCAAACCACCGGATACGGAATAGCGGATCATTTGTACGTAAAAATTATCGGTTCTGGTGCGAATCAATTGTTCAAGCATATTTTTCTCTATATAGCGGTTTCGTTTTGAATATTATCTTTAGTTAGATCAGGCGGGATATGTGTGATCATCGCCCGGTAGCCCACCTGCTTCATGGCTTGCACCACACGTTCCGGATCATCCGGGCATAAAGCAATCACGGCGCCACCGCCACCACCGCCGGTTAATTTTGCGCCCAGCGCTCCATGATGGCGGGCAATATTGACCAGCTCTTCGATTTCTTTGCTGGATACTTGCAGCGCGTTCAGCAGCCCCTGGTTCACGTTCATCAATTCGCCCAGCGTCTGCAGGTCATAAGATTCAATCGCCTTGACGGCTTCCAGAGTGAGCTGATTGATTTCCTCAAAGATATGTTCGTACAGCGATTGATTTTTTTCCCAGGCTTGCCGCACTTTGGTGACCATTTTTGCCGTCAAACTTTCCACCCAGGTCATGCCGATCACAATAGGGATTGGTTTTTTGATTTTCAACGGTTGGATCAAGGGAGGCGTTCCTTTTTTGAAAAGCAAAAATTTTCCATAGGTGGCCAGGGTGTTGTCAATGCCGGAGGCGGTACCATGGACGATGGTTTCCGAAGCATAGGCCAGGTCCGAAATCTGCTGGTCATTCAGATTTAAATGGAACTTTTCGGACAGGGCGCGAATAATCGCAACCGCCAGAGCCGCCGATCCGCCCAGCCCCATAGCGCGCGGCACATGGGGGAAAACTTCAATTTTCATGTTCTCTTGCTGCAGGTTCAGGCGCTCTAAAATAAGCTCCAGAGATTTAAAGATGGAATACTTATGCTCTTCACCCCAGCGCAGTTGCTCTTCAACGCCCCATCGGGGAATGATTAAATGGGTGCCCTTTTTATCGCTGCCGGAAACACGCGCCTGCATAGCCAAAGGCAGAGGAGCAGCGATGGCGTGGCTTCCGTAAACCACGGCGTGCTCGCCCAGCAGAATAATTTTTCCGAAACCCGTGGGGAGTTTTTCCGTTGGTGGTTTGACCACTGCCGGTTCCGGTACTTTCCGACGTTCGGCCTTAATTTTGTCGATGATTTCACGCGCTTTCCAGATTTTGATTTCCGACGAATTGATGAGCTGCTCCACCACCGATTCGAAAATATCGGATTCGGCTCCGGCGGCCATGGCCACGCTGCGGGCATGTAAACTCATGTGTCCCCTTTGAATTCCTTCCGTGGCCAGAGCTTTCAGGGCGGACATGTTCTGAGCCAGACCCACAGCACCCAGCACTTCCGCCAGTTCACGTGCGGATTGTATTTTCATCAAATGATGCACCAACGGCACCATGGGGTTGCTTTCCAGCGGGCCGCCCACGGTGCCTACCCGAATCGGCAGTTCGATATAGCCAACCAGGTTCCCCTTGTCATTTTTTTCCCAGCTGGTGAGCGAAGTGTACTGTCCCGAGCGGGCGGCGTAAGCGTGAGCCGCCGCTTCGATGGCGCGCCAGTCGTTTCCGGTGGCAATTACCACCGGATCGATACCGTTCATAATGCCCTTGTTGTGCGTGGCCGCCCGGTAGGGATCGGCCAAAGCGAATTCGTTGGCTAAAATGATCCCGTCCCGCACATCTTCGCCGCTGTAACCGTTGGCCGTTAAAAGATCAGGCGGTATCTCGCATTCCGCCCGCACCAGCGAACGGTCGGCAAGATTGGATAGAATGCGCAAAAAGACTTTTCCGCCGGTGATTTTCTCGATCAGAGACGCCACGCCTTCGCACATACTGTTGACCAGGTTGGCGCCCATGGCATCCCGCACGTCCACTAAAAGGTGAACGATCAGCATATCACCACGATGGCGGCTGGCCCCGCTCAGGATGCGTACTTCCACATCCCTGGCACCGCCGCCACGGGCAAATAATTTGGGGTGCAGATTGTTTGCCAGGCTGAGAATTTCTTCCTTATTCTGAATGACAGCCTGTTTGGCCCGGGAGGTGTTTTTAATATCGACCACCTGAATTTGACCGATCAGAATGGGCTCGGTGGATTCGCTTTTAAAGCCCCCGGCGCTTCGGACGATCTTTGCCGCCGAACTCACCGCTGCCACAATGGAGGGCTCCTCCACGACCATGGGAATGATGTAATCTTTACCGTTGATCAAAAAATTGAGTCCCAATCCCATGGGCAAACCGAATACACCGATTACATTTTCAATCATACGATCGGCTTCCTCAGCGGTAAGCAAAGCGCGCCGTGGCTGTAGTTTTTCATATTCTTCGGCGTTGAGGTAGCCGTTGTCATTCAAGATGCGCAATCGTTCCTGAACGCTTCTCTTATAAAAACCGGAAATACGAGAACTCCTCATGGGGAACCTTCTTGTGTTACGTTTTAATATTGTTGCTTTTACCCATCGTTGCCAATTTAATGCATGACGATAAGATGGGTTACTTAGTATTATTAAAATTCATTGATTATTTAATTGAGTTTGTTTTTTCAATGTATTTGTTGTTTTGGTCGTTGTTTTGTTTATTGCTTTTCCCGGTGATAGAATTTACGAATCCATAATTTGAACACCGTCGTTGACCACGTGGATGTTAAGGATGTTAAATCCCATTTC
>CAZJNP010000171.1:0-6394 GCA_964547355.1 uncultured Calditrichaceae bacterium | reverse complement strand
CCCATTCTGGTCAAGGACGGTCCGGGATTTCTGGTGAACCGGTTACTGCTGCCCTATATGGTGGAAGCCATTTCCCTGCTGGAACAGGGCAACACCATCCAGGCCGTGGATAAAGCCATGAAGGATTTTGGAATGCCCATGGGACCCATTGAATTGTTCGACGAGGTGGGCATCGATGTGGCGCAGAAGGTGGCGAAAATTTTGCAAAAAACCATGGGCGACCGCATGGCCGAATCGGATTTACTGCCAAAATTGGTGGACGACAATCGACTTGGGAAAAAGACCGGGGTCGGATTTTATAAGTACAACGGAAAGAAGAAAGAATACGATCCTGCGGTAGAGGGCTACATTACTATTAAAAATCCTGTAAAATTAGACGAACAAAACTTAATAAAACGCATGGTTTATCCGATGATAAACGAGGCGGCCCGCTGTCTGGACGAAGGTCTGGTGAAACAACCCCGTGATGTGGATGTGGGCATGATTTTCGGCACCGGATTTGCACCTTTCCGGGGCGGTCTTCTCAAGTATGCGGACACGATCGGACTGGAAGAAGTGGTGCGCACATTGAACGAATTCACAGAACAGTATGGCGCACGCTTCACGCCTTCAAAGAGCCTGCTCAAGTTTGAGAAGAAAGGAAAATTTTACCAAAAGTAGGCGTGATCAATTTACTATCCGGCAAACCGGCGGTTGCGTTGATAAGGCGCCCTCCGGTTGTTGTACCAATCTATTTTTAAGGAGGCCTTATGGCTGTTAAAGCGAAACCAAGTTTTTCCAAAGCCCTGTTTAGTGGCGTTTTGCTGGATGAGTTGGTTTTCCCCTATCCAAAGATGGATCCCGAGGAGAAGGAAAATCTTAAACTGATTCAGGAGACCTTTAAAAAATTTGCGGATGACCACATCGATTCCTACAAAATCGACGAAGAAGCTAAAATCCCGGACGAAGTGATCGAAGGATTAAAAGAGCTGGGTTTTATGGGACTGAGCGTGCCGGAAGAATATGGCGGATTCGGTCTTTCCAATACCGGTTATGTGAAAATGCTGGAGTTTATCGGCGGGATCAATCCTTCGGTGGCGATTGTGCTGGGCGGCCACCAGTCCATCGGTTACAAGGGACTGCTGCTTTTTGGCACCGAAGAACAGAAAAAGAAATATCTTCCCAAGCTGGCCAGCGGCGAAATGATTGCCGCGTACTGTTTAACCGAAGCCGGCGCTGGCTCAGACGCCGCCGGTATTAAAACCAAGGCCGTTCTTGACGAAAAGAGGGGCGTGTACGTTTTGAACGGCAGCAAACTCTGGATTACCAACGGTGGGATCGCCGATTTCTTCACGGTGTTTGCAAAAGAGATGGTGCCCGGTAAAGACGGTAAAATGGAAGAGAAGATAAGCGCTTTTCTGGTGACCAGGGACATGGGCGTTAAATCCGGCAAGGAAGAAAACAAGCTGGGGCTAAAGGGCTCTTCCACCACGGAGCTTTTCTTTGAAGACGTGGAAGTGCCGGTTGAGAACCTGCTGGGCGAACGCGGCAAGGGGTTTAAAGTGGCCATGAATATTTTAAATGCCGGACGGTTAGGATTGGCCGGCGGTTCGCTGGGGGCGCTTAAATATGTGATGGCACCCGCGCTGGAACACATCAGGCAACGCCGTCAATTCAACAAAACCTTGTCCGAATTTGAAATGATCAAGGAAAAAGTGGCCCAGATGACCATTGACATTTTCGCAACGGAAAGTATGATTTATCTTGCCAGCGATTTCATGGACCGCGGAGATGTGGATTATTCGCTGGAATCGGCCATGTGTAAAATCAAAGCCACGGAAGTGGCCTGGAACGGTATTAACGAATGTCTGCAAATGGTAGGTGGTCTGGGATTCATGAAGGAGTATCCTTACCAGCTTTACATGCGCGACGGACGGGTGAATATGATTTTTGAAGGAACCAACGAAATTCTGCGCATGTTCATCACCCTCTCCGGAGTGCAGGAGCGGGCTCAATATTTGAAAAAACTGGGTGCGGCCCTGAAGGGTCCCATCAAAGGCTTTGGTGTGCTGACCGATTACGCTTCCCAGTGGTTAAAAGGAAGGGTGGTCACGGAACGCATTCGAGACGTGCATCCGGCTTTGGCGAACGCCAAAACCAATTTTGAAACCTGGGCCAAAAACACCCATTTTGCGGCCGAGCGTTTTATTATGCACTACGGGAAAAATATCATTTACAAGGAGATGCGCCAGGAACGGCTGGCCAACGCCATGATCGATCTTTTCGGAATGGTGGCCACCATTTCCCGAGTGGATACGTTGATTAAAGAGAAAGGCGAAGAGAACTGCCAGCATGAAATTACATTGTGCAACGCCTTTGCCGACCAGGCCTGGCGCAGAGTACGCCGCAATCTTCTGATGATGGACAGTAATCTGGATAAAGAGATGAACACCATCTCTGATTACCTGGTGCAGCAGGGGCATTATCCTTTTACCACAGAATAGTTGTAGAACACATTTTACGAGTTTGGAAATTGATTGGCATAGACAGTACATGTAAACAAACCAAAGGAGGATACTGTGAACATAGCAGTATGTGTGAAGCAAGTCCCGGATACGGAGACGCGCATCAAGTTAACGGACGACAAAAAGGCCGTTGACGAGAGCGAAATCAATTTTATTTTGAATCCATATGACGAGTTTGCCGTGGAAGAAGCGTTAAAGTTAAAGGAAAAACACGGCGGAGAAGTAACGGTGATTTCACTTGGCCCGGATCGCATCACTTCAGCTATTCGCAGCGCACTGGCCATGGGTGCCGATAAGGCCATCCGCATTCCGGCCGATCAGAACCCGCAGGATCCGCAGGCGGTAGCGGAAGCTCTGGCGGCGGAACTGCGCAAAGGCAATTACGATTTGATCCTGATGGGTAAGCAGGCCATTGACGACGACCACACCCAAACGCCTTCCATCCTGGGCGAAAAGCTGGACATGCCGGCCGTAACTGTGGTGATTAAACTGGAAATTGACGGCGGTAAAGTGGTGGCCGAGCGGGAAATCGACGGCGGGCACGAAATCGTGGAATGCCAGCTCCCAGCCATTATCAGCGCCCAGCGCGGACTAAACGAGCCGCGTTATGCCTCACTGAAAGGCATCATGCGTTCCAAAAAAATCCCCATCGATGAATCGGCTGTGGATATTCCAGCAGATCAACTCACGATCGTCGAGTTCAATTATCCGCCGCAGAAAAGCGCCGGAAAAATCGTGGGCGACAGCGCCGATGCGGTGCCGGAACTGCTGAAACTGTTACATGAAGAGGCAAAAGTCATTTAAAATGGGAGTGAACGGATCATGAAAATATTAATTTATGCAGAACATAGAGAGGGCCAGTTGCGGAAGATTACCTTTGAGAACATTACCCTGGCCCGTCAATTAGGACAACCCTTTGAAGTGCTGGTGGTTGGCAGTGGTACGGACAATTTTCAGGAACAGTTGGCCAAATATGGCGCCGAAAAAGTAGTCTTTTACACCAACGAAAAATTTAACAGTTACAGCGCTGACGGATTTGCCAAAATCGTAGCCCAGGCCATGGAAGACCGCGGGGCGGATGTGCTGCTGATGGGAGCGACCGCCACCGGAAAGGATTTGGGACCGCGGGTGGCCGCACGCTTGAACGCCGCTATGGCCACCGACTGCACGGTGGTGGAAGCCGACGGTGATGACCTGAAACTGGTCCGTCCCATGTACGCGGGCAAGGTGCATGCCACCATCCGGTTGACATCCGCAAAAAAAGTGGTGACCGTCCGACCCAATGTCTATCCGGCTGAAGAAGCGCCTGCCAGCGCACAGGCGGAAACGCAGGCCGTGGATGCTCCCGATTTCAAAACGGTGGTTAAGGAAATCGTGTCCGGCGCCAAAGGTAAGCTGGACGTGACAGAAGCGGACATCATCGTTTCCGGCGGACGCGGCATGAAAGGACCGGAAAACTGGCACCTGATCGAAGACCTGGCCGAATTGTTAGGCGCGGCTACCGGCGCATCCCGCGCCGCTGTGGACGCAGGTTGGCGTCCTCATGACGAGCAGGTGGGACAAACCGGTAAAACCGTTTCACCCAGTTTGTATATTGCCGTGGGCATCTCCGGCGCCATTCAGCATCTGGCCGGAATGTCTTCTTCCAAATATATTGTGGCCATTAACAAAGACCCGGACGCGCCGATTTTTAAGGTGGCGGATTATGGCATCGTGGCGGATGCGTTTGAGGTGGTGCCGCGTATGATTGAAGAATTAAAAGCGGCTAAATAAGTATTCTGTACCGGTGTGGCCAGTTTAAAGGCCATAGATAAAATCCATGATGCTCCTCCTAAACTGGTGAGAAGGGGAACGCCTTAGGTGTTCCCCTTTTTTTTGTTTAATGATTTCGGATTCAATTTACCTGAATTTTGTCCATCTTGGTTATTCATACCGACGTGTAAATTGTGTGAGCTTGCCCGCTTTGCAGATGCATTTATATGAACCCTCGATTCATTGCTGTCCAAAATAAGTTCAGGTTGATCACATTTTTGATAAGCATGCCCGCGATTTAACCGTAAATTGAAAGACACTCCAAACGAGAAAAACGTTAAGCGATATAAGATTTGTTGCAAAACGTTGGGAACACATTATTCGACGAAAATTTGCTCTTCATTTTGAAAGAAAATGGAAATTTAAGACCCATGTTTGTAATTTATCCAACCGCAGGAAATCGAAAAAAACATTCAGGAGTTAAAACAAGTAAACATTTTTGTGAACCCAAAATCGGAGATGTGTAATGACTGAACCAGAGATGTTTCAACTGATTGCCGAAGAATTAAAGCTAAAAACCATACAGGTTTCTAACACCATAGAGCTTTTGGACGACGGGAATACGGTGCCATTTATCGCCCGGTACCGGAAGGAAGTTACCGGCTCGCTGGATGAGAATCAGATTCGCGCGATTGAAGACCGCATCCAATACCTGCGCGCTTTGGAGGCCCGTAAAGAAACGATTCTGAAATCCATTGAAGACCAGGGGAAGCTTACTCCGGAGCTGGAAGCCAAGATTAAAGCGGTAACCAAGCTGCAGGAACTGGAAGACCTTTATTTGCCCTACAAACCTAAAAAGCGCACACGGGCTACGGTGGCAAAAGAAAAAGGTCTGGAACCGCTGGCAGAAATGATTCTGAAGCAGGAAATTACGGAAGGCGCACCGGAGGAATACGCCCGGCAGTTTGTGAATGAAGAGAAAGAGGTGGCCGATGCGGAACAGGCCCTGCAAGGGGCGCGGGACATCGTGGCGGAAACCATCAGCGATGACGCAGAAATCCGAAAGATCATCCGGGAAATGACCTTCAAAACCGGATTGGTTCAATCTTCGGCCAAACAGGTGGAAGGGCGCACGCCATACGAAATGTACTACGAGTTTAGCGAATCGGTTGAAAAAATTCGTCCCCACCGCATTCTGGCCATTAATCGCGGGGAAGCGGAAGGCATCCTCAAGGTCAGCATCGAGGTGGATGAAGAGCGCATGGTCGCAGCCATAGAGAAAAACTATGTGCGCAACGAACGTTCGGTTTTTATCGATCATCTGAAGCTGGCGATTAAAGATGCATATCTGCGTTTGATTGCCCCCTCCATCCAGCGCGAGGTGCGCCATGCGCTGACGGAAAAAGCCGATGAGCACGCCATCGGGATTTTCGCGGAGAACCTGAAAAACCTGCTTCTGCAACCGCCGGTACGCGATAAAATCATCATGGGCATCGATCCGGGTTATCGCACCGGCTGCAAAGTGGCCGTCATTGACCACACCGGCAAGTATCTGGAAGGCACCACCATCTACCCGCATCCGCCTCAGAATAAGTATCTGGAAGCCAAAACCATCGTGCGCGTGCTGGCTAATAAATACGGCGTGGATGTGATTGCCATCGGTAACGGCACAGCCAGCCGCGAGACCGAGCAGATGGTTGCCGAATTGATTAAGGAAATGAAGGATGAACGCGATTTGGCTTACATTATCGTAAATGAAGCCGGTGCTTCGGTTTACTCCGCCTCGAAAATAGCCCAGCAGGAATTCCCGGATCTGGAAGCTTCCATGCGGGGTAACATTTCCATTGCCCGCCGTTTGCAGGATCCTCTGGCCGAACTGGTGAAAATCGATCCCAAAAGCATCGGTGTGGGACTTTATCAGCACGACGTTAATCAGCGCAGCCTGGCGAAGGCTCTGAATCAGGTGGTGGAATCGGCGGTGAATATGGTGGGAGTGAATCTGAATACAGCCTCGGCTTCTCTGCTCAGGCATATTTCCGGCCTGACCAGTCGCACGGCGGAAGCCATTGTCAAACACCGGGATGCGCACGGCGCGTTTCGTAACCGGGAAGAATTAAAACAGGTGGACGGTATTGGAG
>CAZJNP010000170.1:0-6427 GCA_964547355.1 uncultured Calditrichaceae bacterium | reverse complement strand
ATTACAATCTACGTATTTACGCAAAAATCAAAAGACAATAAAATGTCTTAACAAAATACCGGAAAACGGTTGTTAGATTACATCCGACCGATTAAAGAACTGAATCGTTGTGATAAAAATTCCAGAACTATCGTCTCGATTAAATAAAAAAAGATTCTTTCGGACTACCTGATTATTTTCACTTCCGAAAGAATCTTATTTTGAAAATTGTACTGCAATCCGAAGAATCAGTTACTCGGAAATCATGTTCCCATTTCCCAGGAAGCTAAGTACTTTTTCTGTTCTTCTGTTAATTCGTCTATTTCTATGCCCATGGTGCTGAGTTTGGTTCTGGCAATCCAATCTTCAATTTCCGTAGGCACCTCGTGCACGCCTACGGGCATCTTATGGGCCACCATATACTCGGTAGTAAGCGCCTGCGTGGCAAAGCTCATGTCCATCACGGAAGCCGGATGTCCTTCTGCGGCTGCCAGATTAATCAACCGCCCGTCGGCCAACAGGTAAATCCTGCGTCCGTCTTTCATCACGTACTCATCAACAAAGTTACGCACCCCCTTGTTTATTTGAACCGCCATAGACTCGAGATCACCAATATTGATTTCCACATTAAAGTGGCCGCTGTTTGCGATGATAGTGCCGTCTTTCATTAATTCAAAATGCTCTTTGCGCAACACATGCAGGTCTCCGGTGATGGTAACGAACAACTCGGCGACTTTTGCGGTCTCGTGCATGGGCATTACCCAGTAACCGTCCATGGCCGCTTCCAGAGCACGGATGGGGTGCACTTCCGTTACAATCACATTTGCCCCCATACCTTTCATACGCATGGCAAAGCCTTTACCGCACCAGCCATAGCCGGCCACCACCACCTTTTTCCCGGCCACCAGAAAATCCGTGGCGCGAATGATGCCATCTACCGTAGATTGTCCCGTGCCGTAACGGTTATCGAACAGATACTTTGTTTCCGCGTCGTTTACCGCAAATACCGGAATTTTAAGGGCGCCGTCTTTGTGCATGGCGCGGAGGCGAATGATACCGGTCGTGGTTTCTTCCATGGAACCAACCACATGTTTTAATTTTTCCGGGTAATCCGAGTGCAATGTGGAAACCAGGTCTGCGCCGTCGTCCATGGTTACAGTAGGATCATGTTCAATGGCCGTGCGAATATGGTCGTAATAGGTCTCATTGTCTTCGCCTTTGATGGCAAAAACGGATATATCATAATCTTTCACCAGAGAAGCGGCCACATCATCCTGTGTACTGAGTGGATTGGAGGCTACAAGAATCAAATCGGCGCCTCCGGCTTTTAGGGTACGCGCCAGGTTAGCCGTTTCCGCCGTTACATGCAGGCAGGCGGACATCTTTTTCCCTGCCAACGGCTGTTCCTTTTCAAAACGCTTGCGGATTTCCCGCAATACGGGCATGTCGTTGTCGGCCCATTCAATGCGCTTTTTACCCTGCGGGGCTAAATTCAGGTCTTTTACATGATGCTTAACCATTCGTTCTATCCTCTTTATTAGATTTTTTTAATGATACCTTTTCTAAAATCAGGTAATTTTGAAAACATATAGTTTAGGAATTATTTTGGTTATAAACAAATATACGTAAAAGAAGACATAAGTGTACATGTAAAAAAGGTTTAAAATCGGATCTGGCCTATCCCACGGTACCCCAACATTCAACACTTAACATTTATTGCTTATTACTTTCCCTTTTACTACTCCCATCTACTGCCTACCACGAAATATAAAACGAACGGCTGCCGGTGCCGAATCTGGGGTTCACGATATTCGTGTACACCGCGCCGAAAGTGTAACTGAGGCCGAATGAAACAAAATAAGAATAGGTGGTGGCCAGTTCTTTTCTCCTTAACAGAACCTCTTCCTGGGATGCGCCGGAGAGCGGAAGGTTTAGTTGATCGTGAACCCGGGAAACGCTGCCAAATAAATTCAAAGAGAAGCCGCTGAATAAACGCAACTGAAGCTGACTGAATAATTCCAATCGGTTTTTGGAAAAATCATGAAAATAATGGGAAGCCGACAGCGATGTGTACGTGGAACCCCAGGGCTTTTTAAAGGTCAGATTTAATGAAAGGAATTGACTGAAAAGCACTTCAGAATCCTTATAATAAATGGTAGTCTCCTCATAATTTAACGATTTAGCGTTTACCCCATAGTCTATCCGTAGCTCATGATGGGTGGACTCGGAATAAGGGAATACACTATATTCTATTTCCGGTGAAATTTGAATGCGATGCCGTATGTTGCTGTAGGAAGAATTTCGGTATCCGCCAAAAAGACCCAGAGACCAGTGCTCCCCCAATCCCTTAACCAAAGAAGCATTGATACTCTTTCCGCGTGAAATAGAGGTAATTTTTTGTCCCGCAATATCAAAGTTGTTCTCATGATAATTTCCACTGGCCGAAAACATAAATTTCCAATCCGGAGTAATGCGGTTGGCATAAATTCTTCCATATAAGGATAAAGAATTGGTGGATTTTTGTCCGTTGGCATATGTATTCATACTGGCTCCGAACACCCAGTAATTCCACTTGTCTTTGACTTTTTGAGTCGTCTCCTGTGAACGATAGGAAAGAGAAATATTATCTGCCACCGGCGTATGGATCACATAACGTACCAGCCCAAGTTTTAGTGTTCTGGTGAGCCCCTGGCGTATATCATCCTGAGTGGCGTTTTTTTCGCTGACATACTTTAAGGTATCGTTGATATTGGCAAAATTTTTCTGCCCCAGAAAGGTGAGCGTATATTCCGTTCCACCGGCGCCTGTGGTTTGCGTAGTTACCAGCACATCTACCTGAGCGTCATGATAATCCCGCACATAATTCACATAGGGAATCTCGCGGCGAATATAATCCATATCGCAATAATTACAGTCCACATACACGTGCAAAGCGTCCTTTAATTGCTGTTCGCCTGAAGATACAGAATCTTGCTGAGCCAGGGATAGTTGCACCGTTGCCATGACGATACATGCCACAATAATTGTTTTTATTGACGACACCTGAATTTCCTCCTGGTAAGACAAAAGTAATTTGCTGTAAACTATTTTCAAGAAATATGAGGGATTATACACAACAATTATAAAATAATCCAAGGAATTTTTTAATTCACTAAAGGTACTAAAAATAGCAGTTAAAAAGAGATTTGAGCGGCCATACAAGGTAAAATGGAGAAAATAGGTATAAGGGGATAGTGTAATATTAGTGCTCTGGAATTATATACTATCCCCATATACCTATTATACCTTATGTCTTGTCCCAATTACATTAAAACTTTGAACCATCCCCTACTGTCCGTTTTTAACGAATAAATATTTCTTGTTGATCATAGTACTCGTCGTTATTCACCCTCCAGGAGATTTTCATTACCCACTTCCCTTTGGCAAATTGCCGTAAATCTATGATCTGTTTACCATCCTCCCCCACTTGAAGAGGAATCCTTTGATCCATCCGGGCATCCGACGGACGGTAAAAGTGGATTTCGCCCCGGGTTTGTTTCATAATAAACTTCATAGGCAAGGCCAACACCAACTCCGGTCCGGAACGGATATGCCAGGAAATTTTCGCCTGATGTTTCCGAACCCTTTCTATTCGATCGATTTGCCCCTGATAGGCCATTTCTTTTTGATAATAATCTTTTTCCACCAGATCGGTGCGCTGGGTACCGGAAAAAATTAAAAAGCTCACCAGCCAGCCCACATAGAGAAGAAAAACAATGGTCAGCCCGATGGGCCATAATGTTTTTTTATTAGCCATTTTACCTCTATTTCTTTTGGTAGTGATTCGGTCCGAGAAACGTGGTGCGCACTTTTCTGACCAGTGTGTGGTTTGCGTAAATACCTACTTCAACCGGCGTTCGCGTCGATTGCAGGTTATCTTTATCCAGGCGAATAAAAAAGGAAGTTTCACACGTTCCTTCGGGCGGAGCGATTAACTGCCCGCCCACTAGAACCAGCGAACCTTTGGGAGAAAGCAGCCGTAACTCAATCGGCTTTTCTTCAAATGTTTTATTAATAATCTTGATATTATACAGATTGCTGATGGTTCCGTCATCGTTTTGCTGAAACATCACGCCCGGCGTGCGAAGTAGGGTCGCATCAAGCTGTTTTCTGGTCGCAAACAGTACCGCCAGCAGTGCAAGCAGTAACAACAAAACCAAAGAGTATCCGATCACCCGCGGTGTGAATCTGAACTTCTTTCCCTCTTTGATGCCGTTATAGGAATCATAACGTATCAGTCCGCGCGGTTTTTTAATCTTGTCCATAACTGAATTACAAGCGTCGATACATGCCGTACAATTCACACATTCCAATTGCGTCCCGTTCCGGATATCGATGCCGGTGGGGCAAACTTCCACACACTGCTTACAATCGATACAATCCCCGCTGGATTCCGCACGGTTTTTCCCCGGCTTGGCTCTCGGTTCGCCTCTTTCAAAATCATAGGCCACAACGATGGACTGATTGTCCAGCAGAACACCTTGCAATCTTCCGTACGGGCAGACCATGGTGCACACCTGCTCTCTGAAAAAGGCGTAAATCCAGTAAAAAATGCCGGTAAAAATCAGCATAAAACTCAAACCGACCATATGCTGGGAAGGAGGATCTGTCACGATGGTTATCAACTGATCACTGCCGATGATATATGCTAGAAAAATATTACCCAGAAAAAATGAAATGGCAAAGAAGATGGAATGCTTGGTAAATTTCTTAAAAAACTTTTTCGGGGACATGGGCGCCTGATTTAGTGCGCGCTGTTGAGCTGCATCGCCCTCGATCAAGTATTCGATTTTTCTAAAGATCATCTCCATAAAAATAGTTTGCGGACAAGCCCAGCCGCACCAAACACGTCCGTACACAACGGTAAACAGGAGAATAAACACCACCAGCGCGATGGTGGCTATTACGAATAAATAAAAATCCTGCGGCCAGAAGCCTACGCCGAAGATTACAAACTTGCGGTCTATGATATTAAAGAGAAGCAGCTGTTCGCCATTTATTTTAATGAAAGGTGCAGCTACTAAAAACGCCACCAAAACCGCTGCTACAAAAGCGCGCGCGCGGTGCAATCGCCCGGAAGGCTTCTTGGGGTAAATCCACACGCGCTTGCCTTCTTTGTCAATCGTCGCTACACGATCCCTGAATTGTTCGTGTGAATGATTATTCTTTGCCATTGTTCACTTTTCTGTATTATGCTTTCCTTGCGGGTTCAATCCGGAACGCTGCATTCTTTCTTGAATCCGTACATTAATCAATTTGCCTGAAAATAAAAGCTCGCCGCGTTTTGTAACCACGGCGAGCGATGCAACAATTCGATTTAAAAACCAGTTATTAATTCCCCTTCAAAGGATATTCCACTTTTTCTCCCTGAGGCGCTTTGGGATTCGGCGGATTGGTACCGTGTAAAGTGAGGATGTAACTCGCCACCTGAAGTATTTCATCCTCTTTTAAAACGCCTCGCCAGCTGATCATTCCCTTGGCAGGAACACCCTCGATTATAGTATGAACCACATTACTCATCCCGGCACCGTGAATCCAGTAATCGTCCGTTAAATTTGGTCCGATAAGACCCTGCCCCTGAGGCCCATGGCATGAAACACAGTTTTTCTGAAATATCTCCTTGCCCTTCGCCAGGCTGGCCTGGTCGGTTAGCGGTTTGTAAGTTTTCACTGCCTGCGCCACTTGTGCAGGCGCGGCTTCTACTTTGGTTTCCGGTTGTGCCGTCGGCGCTTTCCCCCCGCTAGCAGCGGTGAGCTCCGCCCAGATGTCAGGAAAATCCTTTTTCAGCTTTTCCTGCTCTGCCGCATTCCCGCGGATCATCGCCTCCATCACCAATTTTTTGAAGTCAACATTCGGGCCGATGTATTCGTCAAACTGCTTTCGGATTCTCGGTGAAATATCGCCTCTTGGATTATAGTAAGGAGAATGATACACGCTGAAAATACTCTTAGACGATTGCTGAACTGTTGCATAATTCGGATTGATCTCTTTCTGATATTCCACAGCCGAAGAGTCGCCAATCCCGAGCACATGATAATACAACATATATACCACAGCAAAAGCAATCGTAAAATAGAAAAGATACAACCACCACGGCGGGAGGTCGTTATCCAGCTCCCGGATTCCATCGTACGAATGATCCATTAAAACATCTTTTTGTTTTTTAGCCATTGTTGCGCTCTCCATTATTTATTTCAAGATGCGGAGCATCCAAAGGTAATTCCTTCATCCTTTTAGTGTAATTCTTGTCGACCCGGAAAGTCCAGATCAGAATTCCAATAAAAAAAGCAAAGAACAGGATAAACGAAATGATGGGATAAATTTCAACAGAGGGCACCTTGCTTAATATTTCTTCTAACATGTGTTTTCCTCTATTTTTAGTTTTTGGATTTAATATCCGTACCCATTC
>CAZJNP010000169.1:0-6468 GCA_964547355.1 uncultured Calditrichaceae bacterium | reverse complement strand
ACACTATTGAGTGCCATCTTCAAAAAATACGGCGTAGAAACGACTTTCGTTGATACGGACAATTTACAGGCCATCGAAGATGCCATTAAATCCAACACAAAAATGATTTACGTGGAAACCCCCGGAAATCCGACTCTGGCTATCACCGATTTGGCCGGCGCTGCGGAAATCGCCCATGAGCAGCAGGCGCTACTGGTAGTGGACAATACATTTTCCAGCCCCATCCTGCAAAAACCGCTGCTATGGGGTGCCGATATCGTGTTGCACAGCCTGACCAAATTTTTAAACGGCCATGCAGATGTGGTGGGCGGATTAATTGTCACCAAAACCGAAGAACAGTATCAGGCTATTCGTAAAACACTGAACCTGTTAGGCGGCGTGCTGGATCCGATGAATGCATTTCTGGTGCATCGCGGTATTAAAACATTGGCGCTTCGCATGGAAAGACATTGTAGTAATGCCCAGAAAATCGCCGAATTTCTTAAAAAACACCCAAAGGTAGAAAAAGTCATTTACCCGGGATTGAAATCCCATCCCCAACATGCCATTGCTAAAAAGCAGATGAAATGTTTTGGCGGAATGATTAGTTTTGAAGTAAAAGGCGGTGTTGAAGGCGGAAAGATCGTAATGGATAATGTGCATTTGTGTCAGCTGGCTGTGAGCCTGGGGGGAGTGGAAACCCTGATTCAGCATCCGGCTTCCATGACCCATGCCATCATGGGCCGTGAGCAGCGGTTGGAGGCTCACATTACGGACGGGCTGGTGCGGCTGTCCGTAGGCGTGGAAGATGCCGATGAATTGATCGCCGACCTTGACCAGGCTTTAAACCGGATTCCCTAATTACCCAGGATCCGGATTCTTTAATTATCATGAACAACCTTGCGACATATTAATAATCGCAAGGTTGTTTTTGAGGAATCATCCGGAGAGAAAGAAACCATCATTACCGGAATTCAATCCGGGACTTCATTACATCGAGAAAGAATATGCAGGTACATGTTCGGTCAGAAATCGGCAATTTAAAATCCGTCATTGTCCATACACCGGGCAGAGAGCTGGAAATGATGACGCCCGATGCAGCGGATGAATTGCTTTATGACGATATATTGAATTTAGAAGCGGCCCGCGCCCAGCATTTGCAATTCACCGGCGTGCTGTCCACGGTGGCGGAAGTACTGCAGGTTAAGGAGCTGCTCACAGAAGTTGTTTCGGACGAGTCAAACAAACAAGAGCTGGTGCGCAATCTCTGCCAGCGGCTGGGTGCGCCGGAAGTGGAAAACCTCCTGCTAAACCTGGAACCCGGTCGCCTGGCCGAACAGTTGATTACCGGAACGCCTCTCAAAAGGGACACATTGGAACGCTTTCTTTCCCCACGCCTGTTTGCCCTGCCTCCCCTGCCGAATCTGTTCTTTACGCGCGACTCGGCCATGGTCATTAACCACCGTGTATTCATCGGCAATATGGCCAACAACATCCGGATCGCAGAAGCGTTGATTATGAGCCAGATTTTTCGTCACCATCCCCGCATCCATTGCGATGATTTTTTAGCGGATGTTACCCAACAAAACGTCCCTTACGCCACCTTCGAAGGCGGCGACATTATGATCCCGAGAGAAGACACTGTGCTGATCGGTATGAGCGAACGCACCAGTGCGCGCGGCATCGACTATCTGATCGAACAGTTTAAGAGCAGAAAACGCATCAAACACGTGTTTGTGGTAATCTTACCCAAAATCCGCGCCACTATTCATTTGGATATGGTTTTTACAATGATCGACCACGACAAGGCCGTAGTTTATGCACCATTGATTTTATCCAAAGACGCCGTGGATGTGATCCATGTAAATATTTCCGATCCCGAGCGCCCCATGCTAAAACAGCATCCCTATCTGCTGGAAGCCTTAAAACTGGTAGACATCAACCTTGAACCTGTTTTGTGCGGCGGTTCGGACCTCCTGCACCAGAAGCGCGAGCAGTGGCAGTCCGGCGCCAATTTCTTCACCATCGGGCCGGGCAAAATTATAGGTTACGGCATGAATACCTATACTTACGAAGAACTGGCAAAAGTAGGCATCCCCAGAATCGAAGCACAGCAGGTCTTGAATGGTGAAGTGGATTTAAACCGGCTCGAAAAATACGCCGTGGCCATTTCCGGCAACGAGTTGACCCGTGGAGGCGGCGGCTGCCGCTGCATGACCATGCCGGTGCTAAGGGATTAACGGATATTTTGGCATTGGTATATAGATAGATGGAATATAGAGGTATCTGGTATAGGGGATAGGGGAAGTGTGGTTTCTTACCTGTTTAATCCATTGGGCAAGACCACTGCTTGCCAATATATCTGTCAGAACAACATCCGCGCCAACTGCGCCACTAAAAACGTAACTACAAAAGCAATCCCTAAAGGCATCAACGCGCCCAGCGTGGTCCACTTGGCGCTACGTGTTTCCTTCCAGATGGTAAAGATGGTTGTAGAACAGGGGTTGTGCAGCAGAGAGAACAACATCAGATTCACAGCCGTAAGCAGCGTCCAACCGGCCTGGTCCACCAGCAGCGCCTTTAACTGACTAATCTCACTAATATCAAACATGGTACCAGCGTTGGCGTACACCATTAGAATGGTCGGTACTACAATTTCATTGGCCGGAATGGCTACCACATAGGCCAGCAGAATGACCCCGTCCAGTCCCAACAGCCTTCCGAAAGGATCCATAAAATGCGCCATCCAGTATGCCAGGGATTGTCCGGCAATATGGACGTTGGCAATCAGCCATATGACGCCGCCGGCCGGTGCGGCCATTACGATCGCCCGCCACAGCACAAAGAGCGTTCGGTCGATCATTGATGTGTACAGCACGCGCAGCACATTGGGTTTGCGGTACGGCGGAAGCTCCAGCGTAAAACTGGAGGCTTCGCCTTTTAACACGGTTCTGGACAGAGCCCATGATACAATTAAAGTCACGGCCACGCCAATCAGGACAACGCCCACCACCGAAGCAGCCGCAGCAACGGAGGCCACCGAGGCCGGAAAAGAAGCCGCCACAAACACTGTGGACAGCATAATCAATGTTGGGAAACGACCGTTGCATGGCACAAAATTATTGGTCAGAATGGCGATCAACCGTTCGCGCGGCGATTCGATTACCCTGGTGGCAATCACGCCGGCCGCATTGCAGCCAAAGCCCATGCTCATGGTCAGCGCCTGTTTGCCGTGGGCACCCGCTTTGCGAAACAGCCAATCCATATTAAACGCCACCCGGGGCAGGTAGCCAAAATCTTCCAGAATGGTAAACAGCGGGAAAAAGATCGCCATTGGCGGCAGCATGACGGAAATCACCCAAGCCATTCCTTTGTACACGCCATGCACTAAAAAGCCGGTGAGCCAGGATGGAGCGTTAACCGCGGTAAAAAGAAGTGCTATTTGATTTTCAAGCCAGAATAACCCCTGGGCAATCAATTGGGAAGGATAATTCGCGCCGACGATGGTCAGCCAGAACACAACCATCAAAAGCAAAAACATAATCGGCAGCCCCCAAATGGGCGAGGTGAGAATGCGATCCAGCTTGTAATCGCCGTCCAGCTTGGCATCCGACTTGACATATACCACTCTGGAAGCGATCTGCTCCGCGTTCTTGTACAAATCCTCCACTACCGCGTCGCGAAAATTGACGTCCAGCTTCCGCCTCAGTTGAACAGCTGTTTCAATGACTTCTTTGCCTGCTTTATTCATGCCGGTTCTCCAAACTTTGGCATCTTTTCATGATCAAACACAGACTCGCCTAAAAATACATTCCATTCACCCAGTTCCAGGGCCTTTTGCACTTTGATGTCACCGTCCAGCAGGCGCATGGCTAGCCAGCGGGCGTTGGGTGCATCGGGAAAAACCTTGCGAATTTTTGGCACCAGTTCGTCGATGGCCTGTTGCAGCACCGGATTGACTTCCAGTTTTCTGGGATTGGTTTTAATTTCTCCTTCAATCACCCGGTACACGGTGTCGATGAGCTGGCTGATTCCTATACCCTGCCGGGCAACCGTAGGCACCACAGGTATGCCCAATTCGCGTGCCAGGCGGCGGTAATCCACTTCCAGCCCCTTGCGTTTTGCTTCATCCACCAGATTCAGGCAAACCACCACCTTGTCCGTAATTTCCATGATCTGAAAAACAAGATTCAGATTGCGTTCCAGTACCGAAGCGTCCACCACGACGATGGTGGCGTCCGGTCGGCCAAAAAGTAAAAAATCCCGCGCCACTTCTTCGTCCACCGAGGCCGACAAAAGCGAATACGTGCCAGGTAAATCCACCAGTTTAAAGGTCTTTCCGTTCCAGGTAAATCCTCCTTCGGCGCGCGTTACGGTTTTTCCCGGCCAGTTGCCGGTATGCTGTTTAAGACCTGTCAGGTGATTAAATACCGTACTTTTACCGGTATTTGGATTTCCGGCCAGGGCTAATACATAATCCCATTTATTTACTTCAATACCCAAACGCTCCAGGTTAAATGCGCAGTTTTTACATTCTTTCCGGGCAGGTTTATCGGTTGTTTTTATCATCCTTTATTTCTCCGTTTCGGATACCAGCGCTGTAATGGTTATTCTAACACTTTGCTCAAAAAGTTATCTTACCCTGATTCCCGCTAAATGATTTTCACAGCTTTATCAGAATTAGAAATTGTTTTTCTCAAACTGTTATCTAAAAAAATTCAATGAATACTTTTTACGACTTTCCCCCGCTTTTCTTCTTTTATGGGAACGGTAAAAATCTTTTCGGCTTGCTCTTTGCGCAAAGCAATCTTGGCTCCCCGTACCTCAAAAGCAGCCGGATCCCCACCGAAAGAGCTAACCATAACCTTGCGCACCTTTGCACCGGGCGTAAAACCAAGGTCCAGCAATCGTCTGCGTGCCAATCCTTGAATATGGTTCGACAGCCCCTTTAGTATGGCTGTTTCACCCTGTTGTAAATCATTTAATGTGGTGGGTGGTTTTTCTTCCCGCGGGCCGACGCTGCGCACCTGAATCTGCGAGGCAGTTACTCCGTCGATTACATGATGGCCACTCTTATGCTCCAGGCGCAGTTTACCACCCACACTGTCAAGGATTTTAATCCGGTCATGAAGACGAAACCCCAGCTTAAATATCTTTTTAGCGATGCTTTCCGGTTCGTCTTCGATGTGCACGATCTGAGCTACTTTACCCACCGGCCATTCGGTTAATGAATCCCCTTTTACCGGTTTAAGCGACCCATCCGGCGCAGGAATCGGATCTCCATGCGGATCGACTTTCGGAAAGCCCAGATGGGCGTCCAGCGCCTCCAGTTTTTCTTTGGTCAACTCGTGCTCTTTACGGTCGGCATATTGATGAATTTGATGAAAGGGTAAATCGGTCTCATGCTGGAGATAGGTCTCCCAGATACGATGCGCCCGGATGATGTTCATTACCAGTTGCCTTCCCTGTTCAGTCAGACGGATGCCTTTATCGCTTACACGCACCAACTGACCATCCTGCAATTCGTTTACGATCTTTTTAACCTTCGACATGCTCACAGACAGGAAGCCTTTAACTCCGTTTAGTGAGGCCGGTTTCCCTTGTTCGTTCTGATGGTAAATATATTTCAGCGCGTCCTCACGATAAACCTGCTGCAAACGATCAAGATGCGCCTTTTCCCTGCGTATGGTCAGGTATAGAAGAACCATCATTACAACGACAATCAGCAGCGTTAACATATTTGCACCTTTTTTAAATTCCTTATGAAACAATACCTTTTGGCATCATGTTGCCTCTCCGTCCATATAAACCAGAATTTTTTCGGCGTCGGAGGCGGCTAAGGCAATGTAGCGCTTGCCGTCCGTGATTAAAAAACTCGTTTTACCCGGCGCTTGTTCCTCCAGCCTCCACATAGTGCCCGGCTTAAAATTTCTCTCATTCAGGTAGCGCTTCATTTTTGCGGATAGTAAGATGGTTTTCACCCGGAAGCTCTGTTCTTCACTCACAGCAGATAACGGAACAGGCGTCATCTGAGCATCCCACTCCGGAATGAACGAGCCGTGCGGATCGGTTGTGGGATTTCCGAGAAAATCATCGATCGTGTGTATCAGCCGGTCGGATACGGCATGTTCCAGCAATTCCGCTTCTTCATGCACCGAAAGTTCGTCCATTTTTAACACCTGCTGTAAAAATGATTCCAACAAACGATGTTTACGAACCAGTTTACGAGCCAGGCGCTCACCTTCGGTAGTTAAACGCGCTCCGATGCGCCGATCATAATCGATCATACCCAGGCGCATTAATTGGCGCAGCATGGCAGAAACTGTAGGAGGACTAACCCCGTACAGCCTGGCCAGAGTTTGTACCGCAGCTTTTTTCTGCTTTTGTTCCAGATGCCAGATTAATTTGATATAATTTTCCTGACTGGCAGATACTTTTTCCATTTTTAGATACACCTAACTATTTATTAGATTAAACTATATTGAATAT
>CAZJNP010000168.1:0-6505 GCA_964547355.1 uncultured Calditrichaceae bacterium | reverse complement strand
TATGATACGGTTTTCTAAGTTCTCTGGTTCATCGCTGGGCAAGAAAATCTACATGGCGGTTTTTGGGCTGCTTCTGAGCAGCTTTTTGGTCGTCCATTTGATTGGTAATTTTGCATTGCTCAGCCCCGACAAAGATCATTTAAACAAATACTCGCATTTCCTGACACACACGCTTGGGAATGTGGTCCTGGCGGCGGAAGTGATCCTGGGCTTGCTTTTTGTGGGGCACTTGATTTACGGAATAATTGTTCAACTAGGCAATTGGGCGGCGCGTCCCGTAGGGTATAAAATGGTACGCAATGCCGGCGGGGCCAGTAAAAAAACCATCGCTTCCACTACTATGATTTATACCGGACTGCTCATCCTCATCTTCGTAATCATTCATTTATTGAATTTCAAATACGGCGAAGAGATCATGTACACCACCAAAGACGGTCAGTATATTCGCGATATGTATGCCACCGTGGTGTTCTTTTTCGGCAATATCTGGAACGTGGTCTTCTACGAAGTCATCATGATCCTGTTAGGTCTGCATTTGAGCCATGGCGTGTGGAGCGCTTTTCAATCTTTGGGGGTTAACGACCCGCGATTTATGAAATTCATTAACGCATTCGGTTACTTTTTTGCGGTTGTAATTGCTGCCGGATTTTTTATCATTCCAATTTGGATCTATATGACAGGAGGGGCACAATGAAATTAGATTCCAGAGTACCTGGCGGTCCCTTAGCTGAAAAATGGGATAAGCACAAATTTGACATTAAAGTGGTAAACCCCAAGAATAAACGTAAATTTAAACTGATCGTGGTGGGTACAGGTTTGGCAGGCGCCTCGGCTGCGGCTTCTCTTGGGGAATTAGGTTACAAGGTTTTGAATTTCTGCATTCAGGATTCCCCGCGCCGTGCGCATAGCATCGCGGCTCAGGGCGGAATCAATGCAGCCAAGAATTATCAAAACGACGGCGATAGTATTTGGCGTCTTTTTTACGATACCATTAAGGGTGGCGATTACCGCGCAAGGGAAGCCAATGTGTATCGCTTGGCGCAGGTCAGCAACAACATCATCGATCAGGCGGTCGCCCAGGGCGTTCCTTTTGCCCGGGAATACGGCGGCTATTTCGCTAACCGCTCCTTTGGCGGCGCGCTGGTGTCCCGCACTTTTTACGCTCGCGGACAAACCGGTCAGCAGCTGTTGCTTGGTGCTTACAGCGCCCTGATGCGCCAGGTGCAGGAAGGACAGGTACAAATCTTCCCGCGCCGCGAAATGGTGGAATTGGTCCTTATCGACGGAAAGGCCAGAGGCATTGTTACCCGAAATCTGATCACCGGCGAATACGAATCGTATGTGGCCGACGCGGTCATCCTGGCTACCGGTGGTTACGGCATGGCCTATTACCTGTCCACCAATGCCATTAACTCCAACGCCACAGCCATCTGGCGGGCGCACAAAAGAGGGGCCGCCTTCGCCAACCCCTGCTATGTGCAAATCCATCCAACATGTATTCCGCGCTCGGGCGACTACCAATCCAAACTGACCCTGATGAGCGAAAGTCTACGTAACGACGGACGCGTGTGGGTGCCAAAGAAAAAAGGCGATAAGAGGCATCCTAATGACATCCCTGAAGAAGAGCGCGATTACTATCTGGAACGGAAATATCCCACTTTCGGCAATATGGTGCCGCGCGACGTGGCTTCCCGCAACGCCAAAGCGGTCTGCGACGAAGGACGGGGTGTAGGCGAAACAGGATTAGCAGTGTATCTCGACTTCCGCGACGCTATCCGGGATTTCGGCCGTAAGACCATCGAAGAACGGTACGGCAACCTGTTTGAAATGTACAAAGAAATTACCGACGAAGACGCCTACGAAGTGCCCATGCGCATTTATCCCGCTGTTCACTACACCATGGGCGGCTTATGGGTGGACTACAACTTGATGAGCACCATTCCCGGTCTGCATGTATTGGGCGAAGCGAACTTCTCCGACCACGGCGCCAACCGGCTGGGTGCCAGCGCATTGATGCAGGGATTATCCGACGGCTACTTCATTATTCCTTACACCATCGGCGATTATCTTGCCGGCGCGGATCTTAAACCGGTCACGACCGACCACGAGGCATTTAAAGAAGCCACCCAGGAAGCGAAAGAACGGTATGACAAGCTGTTATCCATCAAAGGCAATAAAACCGTACGTCAGTTCCATAAAGAACTGGGCGAAATTCTGTGGAACAATGTGGGAATGTCGCGGAATGCAGAGGGATTAAAAGAAGCGCTGGAAAAGATCCCCAAACTACGCGAAGAGTTCTGGAACAACCTTAAAGTACCAGGAACCGCCGACTCGCTGAATAAGAATCTGGAATTCGCCGGAAGGGTAGCGGACTACATGGAACTGGCCGAATTAATGGCCAAAGACGCCCTGCACCGTGAAGAATCCTGCGGCGGCCACTTCCGCGAAGAACACCAGACCGAAGAAGGCGAAGCCAAACGTGACGATGCGAACTTCAGTTACGTTGCTGCATGGGAGTTCAAAGAACTCGGCAACTGGGAATTACACAAAGAGCCGTTAGTCTTTGAAAACGTAACACCAACCCAACGCAGCTATAAGTAAGGAGCCTCCCCATGGAAAAGAAAAAAATAACCATAAAATTAAAAGTGTGGCGTCAGAGTGATGCCAATGATAAAGGTAAATTCGTCGATTACACGGTTCGGGATGTAAATCCGGATATGTCTTTTCTGGAAATGCTAGACGTGCTCAACGAAGAGCTGATCATGAAGGACGAAATTCCGATTGAATTTGACAATGACTGCCGCGAAGGTATTTGCGGTATGTGCGGCATGGTCATCAACGGAACGGCGCACGGTCCTAAAAGCGGTACCACCACCTGCGAGGTACGCATGCGTCAGTTTAAGGACGGCTCTACGATTGTAATCGAACCGTGGCGCGCTAAGCCGTTCCCGGTGATTAAAGATTTGGTGGTGGATCGTAGCGCGTTTGACCGTATCATGGCGGCCGGTGGATATGTCAGCGTACGCACCGGCGGCGTGCCGGAAGCGCTTACGGTCCCAGTACCAAAAGAAAACTCCGACCTGGCCATGGACATGGCGGCCTGCATCGGCTGCGGTGCCTGTGTGGCGGCCTGCCCTAATGCCTCAGCTTCCCTTTTTGTGGGCGCAAAGGTGTCACAGTTTGCGCTGCTTCCGCAGGGCAAGCCCGAAGCCGCCAAACGCGTGGCTAATATGGTAGCCCAGATGGACGAAGAAGGGTTTGGCGCCTGTTCCAATCACGGAGAATGCGAAGCGGTTTGTCCTAAAGAAATTTCCATTTTGGCAATCGCACGCATGCGGCGCGAGTATTTGAAATCTGCCGTGAAATAACCATCCTCCCCTATTAAAACACAAAAGGCATAACGGAATCATTTCCGCTATGCCTTTTTTCTTTGGGAGGAGCCTTTTTTATCTTTACAAATTATACTTCGTTTTTCTAAAACAGCAATCGAATTCCCACCACCACTTTATGCGTAGTATAAGCTTCATGCGTCTCCATCAGCGGGGCGTCCCAGTCATAGCTATAAGCCTTATCCCGTTCCCATTTGCCCAGAGTATAAGCGGCTTCCAGCATCGTAGTGCGATCGATATTAAACCCGATCCCCGCGGTAAAGTATTGCTTGTCGTAAGACTTGTCCACGTTCTTGAAGGGCGTAGGAACATAACGATACCCGCCGCGCAGGTGAAGTTGGTTTTGGAACAAGTTTATTTCTCCACCAAAAGCATAGGTGAGCACCGCCCGGAAATCGTTAGTGAAATAGGCGTTTTCGTCCAGAAGCATCGTATAATCGCGCGGATCGCGGTCGTCGGGCATTTCGTATTTCATCTGAGTAAAATCCTGATATTCCGCGCTGGCAGCAAACAAAAACCGTTCGCTGCTGAACGAAGCGCCCAGGCTGAACTTAAAGGGAACTTTAATCAGATAATCAAACGTACCTTCATCCAGATCCGCCTGCTCGATGTAATTGTAGGTGACGCCTTCGGAATATACATCGATATCGTAGGACAACTCGTCACTCACCGACCAGGTCTCTTTCACCTTGAGAGAATAAGGAAATTCGATTCCCGCTCCGAAACGCAGGTACTTGTTCAGGCGGAACAGCCCGCCCAGCTTAATACCGATCCCTGAGTAATCGCTGGTTAATTTTTGGTTAAGATCGTAATAGTTGTAATAAAAGCGTTCGATTTCCTGTCCGTTCAGGTCTTCCACCGCATAGCTGTTGTAGTTATCGACGTCGTCCTGCATGTAGCGCAGGTCGTAGTTACTGCTGCCGCCGATCAGGTTCACCGTGGCGCCTGCGGAAAAATTCGGGGACAAATCGATGGCCAACGCGGCAGACCACAAACTGAGGTGACCGTCGTTGGAAATAATCTGCTGTTGATACACATTCCGATCGAAGGGAAGCACGCCGTAATCGCCCAGATCGTTCTGGATATTAAAAGCCAGGTAATTGCTTGTTTGGAGCAGTCCGCCGAATTTCACATAACTATCCACATCTTTGATTCGTTGATAGCCAAAAGCCATGACCAGACTGCCCTGAATCACCGGAAAGGGATAAACCAGTCCAAAACTTTTCAGTTTGGTAAAAGATTTGCTGTCGGTGACATCCGAATTCAAATATGTGGCTTCGGTATGAAAGCTCAACTGCTGTAAGGAACCGTAAAATTCACCGTTCCGCAACTGAGCCAAACCGGCCGGGTTCCAATAGATGGCCGAATAATCATCCGCCACCCCGCTGAATGCGTTTCCCATGCCGGCTGCACGGATGCCAAAGCCTTGCATATCTTCGGTCAGGTTCACTGCTTCTTCCGCGGTCTGTGCGCTAAGCGAAAGTGTCATTAAAAATAAAATGGATATGCTGACAATCGTTTTTTTCATTTTGAAATCCTTTTCTTAACCATTAGCGTCTTTTGGAACTTCCGGACCTGCTGCTGGAGCGGCTACTGCTCCTGCTACCACTGCTGCTGCGACTGGAGGATCGGGACGGAGCGCTGGAGCGTACATGATGGCTACTGGAATGCCCGGAAGAATACGAAGAACGACTCGGAGCGCTGCGATAGGAAGAAGAATTCTTTTTGATGACTTTCTTGCTTCTGTTCTCAGCCTTCTTACTTCCGCTTTTAACTCTTGTCTTTGACGAACGGGAAGATTTGGTTTTACTGTCACTGCTACGGGTGTTAATTACTTTAACCACTTTTCGCGTCGTGCCGGACGAACGAATGGGATAATACGTGCGTCCTTTTTTTGTTTTGGCCACACGCGTTGAGGTGGCACGAGATTTTTTTACCACCTTCTTTGTTGTGGCGCCCGTTACTGTAGTTTTGGCTGTGCCGCCGGAAACCACCCGAGTGCTGCGTTCCCAGTCGCTATCAGCGGAAACACGGCTTGACTTGCGAACCGTTTTCTTTACCGTGGTGGTCCGCCCGGTTGATACGACCCGCGTTGGCAGGTCTTCTGTTGTGCGTCCGCGTAACGAAACTCTGCTGCTGCCTCCCGGACGCAGGGTGGTACCGTTTCGAGCAAAACTGCGCTGCTTAAACGGCGGAGAGTAAACCGGGCGCCAATAGTCGGGATAATAGTACGGACTAAACCAGGGATCGTACCAGGGATAGTAACCAATCACCATATAGGGACGATACCAGTAGAAATCGTACCAGTAATAAGGCCGGCCATAATAAAAATCGGCATAAAAATACCAATCGTCCCAGAAAAACGGATCGTAGCGCCACCGCCCCGGTTGATTGATAATATAAATATCCGGAGCGCCGTCATAGGAATACACAGGCTCCTCTTCGCTGTAATACACCGTATCCGCCTGTTCTTCCGGATAGTATTCCTCCTGGTAAACCCGCTCGGTGCGCACCACCGCCAGCTTGGTGTAGCAGGAGGTGACCAGCAAACCGCTGATCGCGATGATCAGCAGCCATTTTATACTATTGAATGATCTCATTTTACTGCTCCTTTATTTTTCCCTTCCCTGGCGCTTTGCCTCCTATTCCAAAAATAAAAAGGCTAAAACTCACTTTCATTAGATACAAGATTCGTGCCATTATGTTATATTTTGCAAAACAATTAAACAGCGGTCGGTTGTCATTTTCATTTAAATACCGGTATCGCCTGCCAGCCGTGGTTCTACGGCCTTTCTCCCTACATAGATACCTTGATTTACAAAATGGCAATTTTTAATAATGTGCCGCTTCCGTTGCCTTTTCGTATCCAATCATGTAAACCTTGTTAATATTGATTTGTTCCAGTGTAAACTGTATTTACTATTCATCCCGGAGTGTAGCCATCAAACGCTTGGGATTAGCCAAAAGCTCGAACGCATGTAAAACATCAAATACCACAATGTCGGCCGTGGCAAGTGTTTCGGCTGAAGCACCTTCCCTTTGAATTGTGGCAATACCCAGGTCGGAGGTTTGCAGCATCAACCGATCGTTGCGGCCATTGCCGATGGTTGCTGTTT